>NZ_JAWLCI010000057.1:0-32408 GCF_041687215.1 Mariniphaga sp. | reverse complement strand
ATAATTAATGAACATTTGCATAAAAAGTTCAAAAAATTGTGAAAATAAGTTAATCATTTATTTTTTTTCTATCTTAGCCGCCTTAAAGAGTGAGTAATTAATTATTAAAATTTGATTTATGAAGAAAATTGCGCTAATGCTATTTGGCATTGCCATGTTTGGCATGCTAACAGTTGAAGCACAGGTGAGGCGTGTTACAGGTACTGTAACCAGTGCCGATGACAAAACCCCGATACCTGGTGTTTCAGTGATGGTAGAAGGAACAACGCTGGGAACCATAACCAATATTGACGGTGTTTACCAGTTGGATGTTCCGAATGATGCGACAACGTTAATTTTTTCTTTTGTGGGAATGACCACCCAGGAGGTTGAAATTACCTCAGGAACACTTGACGTTGTATTGGAACAGGCTTATGTTGGCCTCGAGGAGGTGATGGTTGTGGCTTATGGTACCCAAACCAAAAAATCACTTACTGGATCACAGTCCGCCATTCAGGGCGAGGAACTTCAAAAAATTCAGGTATCCAACATTTCCAGGGCTTTGGAAGGTTCAGTTGCAGGTGTTCAAACAACCAGCAGTTCTGGTCAGCCCGGAACAGGAGCGAGCGTTCGAATCAGGGGAATGGGTTCATTATCTGCCAGCAGTTCTCCCTTATATGTGGTTGACGGAATTCCATACGAAGGAAACATCAACAATATTAGCCAGGTTGATATTGAATCGATGACGGTTTTGAAAGATGCTTCTGCCACTGCTATTTACGGAGCACGCGCTGCTAACGGAGTAATTCTTATAACTACAAAAAGAGGTACATCAAGCAAAGCCCGGATTTCAGTTGACAGCAAGTTTGGTGTTAACTCTAAAGCATATAAAGGTTATGATGTTATGACAGAGCCTTCTGAATACTATGAAACGTATTGGGAAGCTCTCAGAAATGACAGGTATTACAGAAATAACTATTCTTTTATTGATGCCGGCTATTATGCAAGCAACAGATTAATTAAATATGCCAATCCTACAGGCGCTACTGAGTGGATGCTTGGATACAATAACTACGATGTTCCGGATAATCAGGTGGTCGATCCGCTTACCGGAAGAGTGAATCCAAATGCAAATTTACTTTATCATGAAAACTGGGAAGATGAAGTTTTTGAAAACGGAATCCGCCAGGAACACTCAGTAAGTATGAGTGGCGTTTCGTCAGGTACAAACTATTTCATGTCGTTTAACTACCTCGATGATGAAGGGTACAGCCCAAACAGTGGATTTGAACGTTACACCACTCGTTTAAAACTGGCACAGGAGGTTACAAAATGGCTAAAAGTTAATGGGAACGTGTCCTATGTTCGCACAAATACCATGAACCCAACTTCTACTGGAAGTAGTTCTGCCAATATTTTTTATGTTGCACAGGTTGTTGCACCCATTTATCCCATTTATCAGCATAATCCTGACGGTTCACTGGATCTGGATAAAAACGGAAACAAACAATACGATTTTGGCGACCGCGACGATATGAAAAGGCCGGTTATGCCTATCGCCAACCCTGCCGGAACTCAGGTTTTGAATACTGAAAATACGGCACTTGACCGCATTAATTTTACCGGAGGTGCCACCGTTTCTATTACCAGCGATTTGGATTTGTTACTTAACCTTGGTGTGGATAATGCACAAACAAACCGCTCGCGTATCGACAATAACCAGATTGGACAATATGCAGAAACCGGTGGTTATATTTACAAAAGTAGTGGGGTAACCCGTACCATTAACTCAAACCAGATTCTGGCTTTTGATAAAAAACTGAATGACGATCATTCCATTTCTGCCAAAGCTGGTCACGAATATTACAAGTGGGATTACACCCTGAATTATGGCGGAAAACAGAATTTCCTTTTCCCGTCAATTACCGAAATGGACTGGGCAGTGGTTATGAGCAGCGTTGGTTCCTACGGATATGATTATTCTTTGGAAAGTTATTTCGGACATCTGAATTATGGGTTCCGCGACAGGTACTTCATTGACGGCAGTATGCGTTACGACGGTTCTTCAAGATTCCATCCGGACAACCGCTGGGGTACTTTCTGGTCGGTTGGCGGTTCGTGGGTAATGAGCGACGAAGCTTTCCTGCAAAATGCATCTTACCTTGATGTACTTAAACTCAGAGTTAGTTACGGTAGCATTGGGAATGACAATTTGGGCGGTAGTTATTACTATTATGCTTATGAAGACCAGTACAATGTAGTAAACAATGATGGTGAAGTTGGTCTTGAATTCGCTTTTAAAGGGAACAAAGACCTCAAATGGGAAAGTAACAATTCCTTTACTATTGGTTTCGACTTCGGGTTTTTAAATTCAATTTCAGGGAATATTGACTATTTCAACAGAACAAGTTCCGACCTGCTGTTTGTGCTGCCACAGGCACCTTCTTCAGGTATTGCAGAAATTCCTTTTAACATAGGTCGGTTAACTAACAGCGGTTTTGAATTGCAGTTGAATACCAACCTTATAAATACAAATGATTTTAAATGGGATTTAACGCTCAATGCCACACATTATACCACCACTATTGATGAATTGCCTGAAATGTATAAAGAGGAAGGCCTCACAAGAGGTGGGTACCAGAAATGGGAAGAAGGATATTCTCCGTACCTGTTTTATATGAGAAGAAATGCAGGAGTCGATCAGGAAACCGGACAGGCACTCTGGTATATGGATGAACTTGATGAAGAAGGCAACGTAACCGGAGAAACAGCTACTCCTGTTTGGACTGACGCTACCCGGTACCGGACCGATAAAGATGCCACACCTGATGTTTTTGGTGGTATTTTGTCATCTGTTCAGTTTAAAGGTTTCGATTTTAGCGTACAAACTGCCTATCAAATTGGAGGTTATGTTTACGATGGTATTTACGGAAACTTTATGCATGCCGGCGATGCAAATAATGTTGGTCAGAACTTTCACCGGGACATCCTGAAAAGATGGACTCCGTCGAATACTGATACCAATGTACCCCGCATAGACAGATATTCCGATGCAAATAATGTGAGTGACAGATTCCTTACCAAAGCAGATTATTTCTCATTGCGAAATGTTGTTTTAGGGTACACCATTCCTAATTACCTTACACAGGAATGGGGAATTGAAACGTTGCGGCTCTATGTTGCAGCCGATAATTTATTCTTTATGTCAAGAAGACAAGGTTTCGATCCGAGGATGTATTTCAGTGGCGTAACAACTGCAACTGACTTAAACTATTCGCCAATAAAAACCGTTTCGGCAGGTTTAAATCTGACTTTCTAAAAATTTAAAATGAAAAGAATTATGAATAGAATATATAATTATTTGATTTTCATTGTTGCAGGAGCAATGCTTTTAACCACCTCATGCAGCGATGAACTGAATACAGATCCAAGGGGAACTGTATCTCAATCGCAGATAGCCGACCTGGCAGCATCTGATCCGGAGGCTCTTGCACTGGTTATTGAACCCATGATTGCAGGGATGTACGGCCATTTGGTTACTTATAATTCAATGGCATTAGCCAGCGTAAGTCATGATGACCACGGAATAAAAAGTATTTTACACATTGCCGATATGATGGGCGAAGATGTGGTTCAAACCTCATCATCTTATGGTTGGTATTACAGCGATTATTTGCTTGAATTGCGGGACAAAGATTACCGCCATCCTTATTTTGTCTGGCAGTATTTATATCGGAACATTAAACTGGCAAACGACATTTTGGCTCAAATACCTGAAGATGTTGAAGACAGCCATTTAAGGGCATTTCGCGGACAGGCGCTTGTTACTCGTGCATACAGCTATCATTACCTGGTTCAGATTTACCAAAAAACTTATGTGGGGCATGAAAATGATCCCGGAGTTCCTATTGTGACTGAAATTGCCAGTGATGAAGGATATCCGCGTGCACCTATGAGTGCTGTTTATGAGTTGATGGTAAAAGATCTTACCGATGCGGTTGGATTATTGGAAGGTTACAACCGACCGAGTAAAGGTTTTATAGATCAGTCAGTTGCCTATGGATTTTTAGCCCGGGTTTATTTAAGCATGGAAAATTGGGAGGGTGCCGCATCTGCTGCCAGCACCGCCAGAAGCGGATATACGGTTATGACCGGGGAACAATACCTCGACGGTTTTAAATACATTTCAAACCCTGAGTGGATGTTTGGTTCCATTGTAACTGCCGATTTGGACATCGTGCAATCGGGGATTGTAAACCACAATTCCTTCTTTTCAAGTTTTAGCTACGGATATGCTTCCATTACCGGAATGCATAAAGCAATTGACCGCAGATTGTATGATTACATGAGCGAAACTGATATCAGAAAACAGGCTTTCCAGGCTCCCGACGGCAGTACTTTCCCTGAAGGTGGATACAATGGTGTTAATTTACCTGCTTATGTAAACGGCAAGTTCGGACCAAGCGATGATGGTGCCGATAACACACAGGACCTCGTTTACATGAGAGCTTCAGAAATGTTGTTAATTGAAGCTGAAGCCCGCGCTGCATTGAATCAAACGAGCCAGGCTTCCAGCCTTTTGCAGGAACTTATGGCAAACCGCGATCCTAATTACACCGTTCCTTCATCGGGTTTACTGGAAGAAATCAGAAAACAAAGGAGAATTGAACTTTGGGGTGAACTCGGCATCGCTTTATTTGATATAAAACGATTGAAACTGGGAATCAACAGAAATTACGAAGGTTCAAATCATCCTGATGATGCAAAACTTGTTGTACCTGCTGAAGACTGGTTGTTTACCTATATGCTGCCAACCAGGGAAATTGACAACAACCCGGATATCAGTTCAGGTGACAACAATCCTTAATTTTTATTTAATTGAAAAATCATGATATTATGAAGAATATTATAAAACTATTCGCTTTTATTTTAGCCGGTTCATTTGCATTTACTTCCTGCCAGGAAGAACTTGTAAATCCGGATGAATATCGTATTGAATACGACCAGACAAAAGCTCCTTCGCTTGGGGATGCAAGCATTGTAAAAGTTAGTGCAGGTTACGCTGTTTTGCAGGCCAGTGCCGACACTGGTGCTGTTGATCGGGGATTTTTGGTTTCTGAAAGTGAAAATGACTTTTCAGCGGCTACAGTTATTTCTGTTAAAAATGATGCTGACATTGTGGAACTGAACAATGACGGAACTTTTTCCCTTCGTGCTTCGGGTTTGCAGGGTCAAAAAACCTACTATTTTAAACCATTCGCAGCTAATTTTGAAGGAGGTACTGTTTTAGGAAATGTTCAGTCGTTTACCACAAGAGAAAGTGTTGTGGCTTATGAAATTTCCACAGCCGAAAGTTCACTTGAAGATTGGGAAAATGCCGGCTTTGAATCCATCGACAAAGATGGCGACGGATTAGGTTGGGATTTGACATACTATGATGAGGAAGCAGGTCAGGTCACATTTATTTCATATTCCTGGTATGGTGAGGCTGTGACTCCCGAAAATTACCTTGTTTTTCCTGAATTGACACTCGATGGTGTTGACGGTACTGTTACAGTAAATGTTCAGGCTGCTGATCCTGATTGGTCAGCCGAAACATTTAAAGTTGTAATTTCGGATGCACCTATAACCGAAGATAATTGCAGGGAAGCAGAAGTTCTGTACACCAACACCTTAGCAGGTGGTGATGAATTTTCTGCAACTGTTGATATACCTGCGGATTACGAGGGTGGTAATATATATATGGCTTTGGTTCATGCCGAAGTAACTGATATGTATGCCATTATGTTTTTAGGTACTCAGTTGAGTTACGCTAAATAGATAAATAAAATAATACAGATTAAAAAGAGGCTGTCGTGAGGCAGCCTCTTTTTGTTGATAAATCCTTATTTTTTACTTGATATTTCCCCGTTTTCAGTTTGTTTTTTTTACAAAATCTGCTTTTTTTACTACATTAGCGCGGTGTTGAAAAGAGAGAACTGAACTTAATTTCTGAATTATGGGGAAAAAAATACTGGCGATCCTTTTTATCGCCTGGTTAAGTTTATGCTTTGCTAATGCCCAGGTTTACAGGATTTCCGGTATTGTTACCGATTCGGATCAAGGCAGCCCGCTTTCTGGTGTTTCTGTTGTAGTTAAAGGCACAACCCTGGGTACCGTTACCAACCAGGATGGATACTACCAGTTAAATCTTCCCGAAAATACTCAAACGCTTGTTTTTTCTTTTATTGGAATGAAAACTCTGGAGTTACCGGTTGAAGGTTCTGTTTTAAATGTTGTTCTTGAACCCGATATGGTGGGTGTGGATGAAGTTGTGGTAGTGGCTTATGGCACTTCACTAAAAGAACATTTTACTGGCTCAATCAGCACAGTCGATGATATTCAGCTTGAGCGGTTTCAAACGGCTGGTTTTACCAAAGCATTGCAGGGATTAACTTCTGGCGTGATAACAACAAGTGGAAGCGGTCAGCCAGGTGAAGATGCAGAAATACGCATCAGGGGTTTTAATTCGTTTGGAAATGCAAGTCCGCTGGTGGTGCTCGATGGTTTTCCTTATGACGGTAACCTGAGCTCAGTTCCATTATCCGAAATTGCCTCCATTTCCATTTTGAAAGACGCCTCGGCCTCTGCGCTTTACGGGTCACGTGCCGCCAGTGGCGTAATTATTATTACCACAAAATCGGGCGTGGCCGGAACTTCGGAGTTAAATCTGAGTGTTCGCTACGGTTTGTCAAACAGGGCAGTACCGGATTACAACCGGGTAACGGTTCCCGAATATTATGAATTGCAATGGGAAGGATTACGGAATGCTTTGGTTGCCAGCGGAACAGATTGGGCAGATGCGGGAAATATGGCCCGGCAGCAACTGATTCCAACGCTGGGAGGTTACAATGCCTACAATGTGCCTGACGGAGAAGTGGTTGACAGCAATGGTAAAATAAATTCAAATGCTGAACTGCTGTGGAATGATAACTGGCAACAGGAATTATTTATTACAGGAAAAAGAAGTGAGCTGGCGCTTCAAACAAAAGGTGGTTCTGAAAAAACAACATATTTTATTTCTGGTACTTTTCTAAATGAAGATGGAATTATTAAAGCTTCAAACCTGAAACGATACACTGCCAGGGTAAATGTGAATACTCAAATCAAACCATGGATTACAGCCGGAATAAATTTTTCCGGGTCGCTGTCTGAACAAAATTATCCGGTTTCTTCAGGAACAACCTACCTGAATCCGTTTAGATTTACCGGGATGATAGCTCCAATTTACCCCGTTTATTTATACAATGAAGAAGGGGAGTTACAGACCAATGCTGAAGGTGAAAAACTTTACGATTATGGCTCAGGCTATGGAAGATCCCGTTCCTATAGTTCGAACCTGAATCCGCTTGGAACTACTGCTTTAGACAAAAGGCTTTACAAAAAGGATGTGTTTACACTGCGTTCATTTATCAATTTTAAATTAACCGAAGGATTATTTTTTAAAACCTCGGTAGGCGCAGATTATTATACATTTACCGGTATTTCCCACCAAAATATGAAATATGGCGACGGACAGAATTTTGACGGTCGCACATCCAGGGAAACCAACCGGACTTTTTCCTATTCTGCCAATCAAATCATTCAGTATCAAAAAATATGGGGCGAACATTCAGTTGATGCGCAGGGCGGGCACGAAAACTACAACTATAAATTTAATGTTCTTTCGGCCACTCGTTCCGGATTCCCTTTCCCCGGTTTGGTGGAACTGGATGCTGCAGCCATTGCCGAGGGCTCTGGTTCTTATGAAGATAATTACAGATTGGAAAGTTACCTGGCTAAAATTGATTATGCTTTTGACCAGCGGATTTTTGCCAGTTTTAATATGCGTACCGATGGAAATTCGCGGTTTGCAAAAGATGTTCGTTGGGGAAGTTTTTGGGGCTTAGGATTTTCCTGGCTGATTTCCCGAGAATCTTTTATGGAAGATTTTTCAGCTTTAAACCTTCTGAGAATTAAAGCAAGTTATGGTGAACAGGGCAACGATAAAATTGGGTCGTTTTACGGATATCAGGGACTCTATCAAACCGGAATAAACAATATTGATTATCCCGGGGTGCTGGCCAGCCGGTTATCTACGCCCGGCCTGTCGTGGGAATCGTTAAATGCGTTAAACCTCGGTTTTGAAGTTAAATTTCTCAACCGTTTTAATTTTAATTTTGAATATTACTTGCGGAACAACAGTGATTTACTGTTTGAACAGCCGTTGCCACCCTCCACCGGCTTTACCTCAATTGATGCCAACATTGCACAATTATTAAATGCAGGGTTTGATTTGGAAATGGGAGGTTTAATTTTGAATGCAAGTAATTTTTCCTGGAACCTCGATTTAAACCTTGGGCATTTTAAAAATGAAATTAAAGCCTTGCCGCAGGAATTTATCATTAACGGAAACAAGCGGTGGGAGATTGGCCGATCCATTTATGATTTCTGGATTGAGGATTTTGCCGGAGTGGATGCTGAAACAGGAAAATCACTTTGGTATTACGACACTACAGAAAACGGAGCCCGGGAAGTAACAGATTCTTATACCCAGGCCGACAGGTATTATGCAGGTTCGTCTATTCCCGATTTATTTGGCGGAATAAACAACCTTATGAATATTTATGATTTCGATTTGTCTGTTTTGCTTGGGTTTGGATTGGGTGGAAAAGTATTAGATCAGGGATATCTGGAGATCATGCATTCAGGTCAGTACGGATATGATTTTCACCGCGATATTTTAGAACGCTGGACTCCCGAAAATACCGAAACCAACGTACCTGTCATTGACGGAGATTCTTATACAAACAGACGTTCTACCCGTTTTTTAACCGATGCCAGCTTCCTGAATGTAAAAAATGTGTCGTTGGGTTACCAGGTTCCAAAAACAATGGTGACTAAACTTAATCTGGCTGCTTTAAGGTTAAATCTCACAGCAGATAACCTGGCACTTGTTTCTGCCCGAAAAGGTTTAAATCCTCAGTTTTCATTCGATGGCTCTTTCGCCAGGGAGTATGTACCCATGCGAACCATTTCGGCTGGTATTGATGTTCAATTTTAAACAGGTAAATATGAAAAAGATTTTTAGTTTCATTTTTGGTTCTGCCTTCATTTTATTTTCCTGTTCAGATAATTACCTGGAAACCGCTCCGACCAATCAAATTTCGGATTTGGCTGTTTTTCAGACTGTAGAAGGTGCACAAACAGCAATTGATGGTGTTTTGCGCGATATGCGTTCTCAACACGGAGCAGCAAATATGCACGACCAGTTTGGAGTTAAGGCGATAGATTTAAGTGTTGATTTAATGGGTGAAGATATTGCTGTTGAAAAGTTTCACTGGTTTGGAGCCGATTACCGGTTTGAAAACCGAACGGCAAACGACCCGCGTTCGCTTTATGCCTGGTCTCTTTTTTATCGGATAGTTTATAATGTAAACGGTATAATAAATCATATTGATGAGGCGGCGTCCGACAGCGAAAACCTGAAAAAAAACCTGAAAGCGCAGGCGTTAACTTTAAGAGCGTATTCCTATTTTCAGTTGGTTCAGCTTTTTCAGCATACTTATTCCGGTCACGAAAATGAACCCGGCGTGCCGGTTTACACCGATGCAACAACTGAAGGATTTCCCAGGAATACAGTAGCAGAGGTTTACCAACAAATTACTGAAGATTTACAGGTTGCTGTTCAGCTATTTGAAACCAGTAATATGCCGCAAAGGCATATTTCGGATCCGACAGTAAATGTGGCCCGCGGGCTTTGGGCGAGGGTTGCGCTGGTTATGGAAGACTGGCAAACAGCCGCAGAAATGGCTTCAGCGGCTCGGCAAGGGTATCCAATTATGGCAGCAACTGCCTACAGCACTGGTTTCGATAATTATTCCCAGCAAAACTGGATGTGGGGATTCGAAGTAAACAATGAACAGTCAACAACTTATGCATCCTGGTTCTCACATATGGACTGGTCTATAGGAGGTTACTGCGGATTCGGTTTTAGTCCAAAATCTTTTAGCCTTCAGTTATATAATCAAATGGAAGATGGCGATGTGCGAAAAGCACTGGTTGATACTACTTCCATTGCTTCAGGAAGTTTAGTCCCCCGGAAATTTTCAGCCGGAAATGATAAAGGTTTTGCGGCCGATTTGGTTTTAATGCGGCCTGAAGAAATGCTGTTAATTGAAGCAGAGGCAAGGGTGAGGATGGAGGAGGAAGCTGTTGCCCGAAACTTATTAAGAGTACTTCGGGATCAGCGCTTTGATAATCCTGAACCTCTATATTCCACTGGCCAGGCGTTGTTACAGAAAATTCTTTTGGAAAGAAGAATTGAACTTTGGGGAGAAGGATTCAGAGGATTCGACTTGAAAAGGTTGAAATTGGGCGTTGATCGAAATAACAGTAACCACAATCCTTTGGTGGCTCGCACCATGTCATTGCCGGCAGAATCGGAAAAATTCATTTATCAGATTCCTCAGACTGAAATTGATGCCAATCCAAATATTGGTGAGGAGGATCAAAATCCGTAAACGGAGTTACAATTTTTTGCCGGTTGGTTCATTTTCCTGCCATTTTTTCTGTAGTTCCTCCAGTTCTTTTTGATGTTTTTTCATAAGTTCCTCCCATTCTCTTTGGTGCTCCTCATTTTTGAATCCCGGGAAACCAAAATTTTCGTCGCGGAACCGGAAGAAGTGCTGATTGAGCCGTTCCTCAAAATCTTCAAAAAAATCATGATCGATTCCCGGTTGAAGTTTATCGTCGGGTCCAAAACCAAAATCAAAAAACAAGGAATCGAATTGAAATGGGAACTGGTTGGAAAATAGTGAATCGGAAAAAGGAAAATGGTGTTGCCTGAAATTTTCATCATCAAATGGCGAAAATCTGAAACCAAATGAAAATGGCTGATGTGGAAAATTTCTATTGTCAAACAAAGAGTCATTCCAAAATCCATCCATAAACCGCTCTAGTTCGGGGAAATTATACTGAAAGGAGAGACTGTCGCCCGGAAAACCAAAATGATATGTGGTATCCACCGACCATTGATGGATGTAAGTTGAATCATACTCAATCAGGTTGCCCTTTTCATCGTATTTTTTATTGACAATAATTTGTTCGTCGGGGGTTTCCTGCTCTTGCAGATGTTGTGCTTTTAATCCAAATACAATAACAGAAAAAATGATGGTTAAGAAAACTAATTTTTTCATGGCTGTATTTTTTCTTCAAAATTAAAAAATAGAAGTTTAAATAAAATTGAAGAAATGATAAAAAGTTTTAAAGGAGCAAACAATAAAAAACAGGATGACATCCGGGTGACGGACGAAATCCTGTTTTAAGTTGAAAATATTTCTGTTAAAGTGTTTTAATCAAAAAGATGATCGTCGGCAGCCGGGCCACAATCACAATCTTCGTGCAGTCCTTTTTCGTATTGCTGCAACGCAAGTAAGCTCATTCCCATGCTTGAAAAGCCACCATCGTTAAACAGGTTTTGCATGGTAACTCTTCGGGTTAAATCCGAAAACAGGGTAATGCAATAATCGGCACAATCGTCGCCGGTTGCATTTCCCAGAGGCGACATTCGGTTCGCAAAGTCAAGCAGGCGGTCAAACCCTTTTACTCCACTTCCCGCAGTTGTAATTGTTGGCGATTGTGAAATGGTATTGATTCGTACCCGACGTTCTCTTCCGTAAATGTATCCAAAGCTCCGGGCAATGGATTCCAGCAGCGCTTTGGCGTCGGCCATGTCGTTATAACCATAAAAAGTACGCTGGGCTGCAACATACGAAAGTGCCACCACTGAGCCCCATTCATTCATGGCATCCAGCTTGCGGGCAGTTTGCAGTACTTTATGAAAAGAAACCGCTGATATATCCAGCGTTTTGTTGAGGTAATTGTAATCGAGGTCGCTGTAATGACGCTCTTTTCTTACGTTGGGCGACATGCCGATGGAATGAAGGACAAAGTCAATTTTACCACCCAGGTGTTCCATCGATTTGATAAACAAATTATTCAGGTCATCTACGTTGGTGGCATCGGCGCCAATGGCAATGGTGTTCAGTTTTTCTGCCAACTTCTGGGTTTCGCCCATGCGCATGGCAACTGCTGTGTTGGTTAATGTTAACGTGGCGCCTTCTTCATGGGCGCGTTCTGCTACTTTCCATGCTATGGAATCGGGGTTTAATGCTCCAAAAACAATTCCCCTTTTCCCTTTTAGTAAATTGTAACTCATGGTATTTTTTTAAGAATTTTGCGGTGCAAAGTTAATTCAGTTTAAATAAAATTAAAAAGTAAAGGACTTTTTCCACTTAAATATCCCTTCTTTTAACCATTCGTTTCAAATATTGTTCGTTCCAGGTCGAAAAATTCATTGTTATTTTTATCTAAACTCATTATAAATAAGTTTTGTGTTTTAAAAAATCCCTTTATATTTGTTGCAAATAAAATCGGTTATAAAAATGAATTCACATATTCAAAATACTTCACAAAATGAGCTGGCTAATCTGGCTGGTAGTTGTGAATTCGTTTCACCGTCGATTTTTATGTCTATGCGCTAGCCTTCTTTCGGTGGTTTCCCATTGACTGAAGGCATACAGGTTTTAGCGAACAAAAATCAAAGTTTTACATTTATTTCTTTTTTTATGTCGGATAAAGTTATTCGATTGGGTGGCAGCCATTCAGGTCATGCTGCATCCATTCAAAATTTGGTTTCCTATTCAGGAAAAAGCAAGGGTAGAAAATTTATTGTAATTTCTGCAGTACCTGAAATTTTGCAGTTAATTCGTCAGACTGTTTTAGAAGTTTTTAGTGCAAATGCCGGCAATGTTGATGAAAAGTTAATCTCATTCTATTCAAAATTGACAGATGAGAATCCGTCGGAAACTTACCTCGAATTGGTGGATCTTTTGACCGGAATTCTTAGGGGAATTGGGATGATTGGCGATTATTCGGCGGCACTGAAAGATCAGGTTATCAGTTTCAGCGAAAAATTAACCGCTGAAATATTTCTGGCACAATTTAAAAAATCAGGTGTTGAGGCTGAAATACTATGGCCCGAAAAATTGGAACTGAAAGTTACTCCCGATTTTGGCAATGCAACATTTATTTCGGTTAATAAAAAGAAGCTGGATGGTTTGCAGTCTGGGTTTTTTCTGATCCCGGGTTCTTACGGACTTACTTCCGAAGGAAAAATTGCGCGGGCCGGAAAAACTGCGGCTGATTACACTGCGGCATTTTTAACCCGTGAACTCGGAATTCCTGGTTTGGAACTTTGGGGACTCGATTTCGACTTTCTGCGTGCCGATCCGGAAATTGTTTCCAATCCGCCACGTATTCAGCGTTTAACCTATTCCGAAGCCAGCGAGCTGGCCTATTTCGATCACTATTCTTTTCATCCGCGCACAGTGGAACCACTGGAAACTGAACACATCCCCGTTTATGTTGTTAATACAGATTCGGGAGAAGGAAAAATTGATACAGTAATCAATACAGAAACTTATGTGGAACCACAAATT
Source organism: Mariniphaga sp. (assembly GCF_041687215.1). Taxonomy (NCBI): domain Bacteria; kingdom Pseudomonadati; phylum Bacteroidota; class Bacteroidia; order Marinilabiliales; family Prolixibacteraceae; genus Mariniphaga; species Mariniphaga sp. The sequence continues at coordinate 18,909 of NZ_JAWLCI010000057.1, read as the reverse complement.
GTAAAAAGTGTGGCATGCACCGACGATATTTCCTTGCTTCGGCTTAACGGGCCGGGAGTCGGTTTGAAACCAGGAATCCTGGCAAAAGTTACTTCGCGGTTAAATCAGGAAGGAATTAACATTAAATCGGTTATTACTTCACAAATTTCCATCAATTTAATTCTGGAAAGAAAAACCGCGAACCGGGCGCTGGATTTTATTCGCCAACTCGGATTTTCCGCTGTTCAGGATATTTCAGTTATCGACGATGTTTCTCTTGTTGCTGTTGTTGGACACGGAATGCAGCAAAGTTATGGAGTTTCGGCAAAAATTTTTAATGCAGTTGCACAACACAAAATTAATGTAGTACTCAGCGGTTCAGGGGCTTCAGATTTGGTGAGCTACCTGGTTGTAAAATCTTCCGACAAGGAAAAGAGCGTTCGTGAAATTTATAAAGCATTTTTTAACCCAAAAAAATAAGTAAAATGACAACAGAAAAATTAAAATTTGAAACCCTGCAACTTCATGCAGGACACCAACCCGACCAAACTACCAACTCAAGGGCAGTGCCTATTTATCAAACTTCATCGTATGTTTTTAACGATGCGGAACACGCTGCAAACCTTTTTGCGCTGAAGGAGTTTGGAAATATTTACACCCGAATTATGAACCCGACTACCGATGTGTTTGAGCAGCGCATGGCAGCTCTTGAGGGTGGAGTTGCAGCACTTGCCTTGGCTTCGGGACACGCAGCACAGTTTTTAACGTTCAATACACTGCTCGAATCCGGCGATAATTTTGTGACTTCGCCTTTTTTATATGGTGGTTCACATAACCAGTTCCGGGTTTCGTTTAAACGCCTGGGAATTGATGCCCGGTTTGCAGAAGATTTAACAGTTGAGGCTTTTGAAAAACTAATAGATGAAAATACCAAAGCTCTCTACTACGAAACCATCGGTAATCCGGGGTATGTGGTTCCCGATTTTGAGGCTCTGGGCGCCCTGGCCAAAAAATATGACATTCCGTTGATTGTGGACAATACTTTTGCTGCGGCAGGCTATCTTTTCAGGCCAATCGATTACGGGGCAAATATTGTAGTTGAATCGGCTACCAAATGGATTGGTGGACATGGAACCAGCATTGGCGGAGTGATTGTTGACGCAGGAAACTACAACTGGGGTAACGGAAAGTTTCCCGGATTTACAGAACCTTCTGAAAGTTACCACGGACTGAAATTCTGGGATGTTTTCAATTTTGACAGTCCGCTCGGAAACATTGGTTTTATTATAAAAGCCCGTGTGGAAGGATTACGCGATTTTGGCCCGGCTATTAGTCCGTTCAACTCATTTTTACTGTTGCAGGGACTCGAAACGCTCTCGTTAAGAATGGACAGGCATGTGGAAAATGCCCTGGAACTGGCCAAATGGCTGGTACAGCACCCGAAAGTAGAAAGCGTGAATTATCCCGGCCTGGAAGGGAATCCTTCGTATGAAAACGCGAAAAAATATTTTAAAAAGGGTGCCGGCAGTATGTTGAATTTTAATGTGAAAGGAGATAAAGATGCAGCCAACATTGTGGTGAATAACCTTCAGCTTGTGAGTCACCTGGCCAATGTGGGCGATGCAAAAACGCTGATTATTCAGCCGGCAGCTACCACACACCAACAACTTTCGGCAGAGGCACAAAAAGCTGCCGGTGTTGAACCGTCACAGCTTCGTGTAAGTGTTGGAATCGAGCACATTGACGATATAATTGCCGACTTTGAACAAGCCCTTGAAAAAATAGGATAAGGGTTGAAAATATGTGATATAAATTACAGAGTAGTGAGAAAAGAATAAATGATTTTCTCACTACTCAATTCTGAAAATCTTAATACTAATACGAAATGCCAGTAAATGTTCCCGATAAATTACCTGCCATAAATATTCTGAAAGAGGAGAATATTTTTGTGATGGATGAGTCGCGGGCTCAACATCAGGACATCAGACCATTAAAAATTATTATTCTGAACCTGATGCCGCTGAAGGTGACCACTGAAACTGATTTGCTGCGGTTATTGTCAAACTCACCGCTGCAAATCGAAATCGAGTTTATGAAAATTAAGGGACATAAGTCGAAAAATACATCAGCGGAGCACATGAAGCAGTTTTATAAAAATTTCGATGAGCTGAATAATAAAAAGTATGACGGGATGATTATTACCGGCGCTCCGGTTGAACTTCTGCCTTTTGAAGAGGTGACTTACTGGAACGAAATGAAGGAAATTCTCGACTGGGCAAAACATCATGTATATTCAACGCTGTTTATTTGCTGGGCTGCACAGGCCGGATTGTATCATTTTTACGGAATTCCGAAATACGAACTTCCCCGGAAAATGTTTGGCGTTTTTGAACACACGCATTCCAATGCTCATTTACCCATTTTTCGTGGTTTCGACGATGTGTTTTTTATGCCCCATTCCCGCCATACCGAAATCAGGGCAGAAGATGTGATGAAAGTTGAAGCTTTGCAAATTATTGCACAGTCTGAAATAGCGGGAGTTGCCATGGTTAAAGCCAACAGCGGCAGGCAATTGTTTATAACCGGCCATACTGAATATTCGCGCCACACGCTTGATACAGAATACAAAAGAGATTTAGCCAAAAAACTTCCCATCGATATTCCCGTCAATTATTATCCGGGAAACGATCCGAAAAATACACCTTGCATGAGATGGGGATCTGCCGCAAACCTGCTGTTTGCCAACTGGCTGAACTACTACGTTTATCAGGAAACGCCATACAACCTGGAGGAAATCAGTTAACAGAATTTTCCTTTTTCCCGGTAAAACTGTAATTTTGAGTTCAAATTAAAAATCGATTAGCTATGAAAAAAATTGCAGTTGTTTTGGCAGGAAACGGGGTTTACGATGGGGCTGAGGTTCATGAGGCGACTCTTACATTGCTGGCTATCGCACGCCATGGTGCACAATACCAGTGTTTCGCTCCAGATGTAGCTCAGGCTCACGTTGTAAACCATCTTACAGGCGAAGAAATGCCTGAAAAAAGAAATGTTTTAATCGAAGCAGCACGCATTGCCCGGGGAAACATCAAATCACTTTCGGAATACAAGGCCAAAGATTTTGACGCCATTGTTTTTCCCGGCGGATTTGGCGCAGCAAAAAATCTCTGCACTTTTGCATTTGACGGAGTTGACTGCAAGGTGAATCCCGATGTGGAAAAAGCTGTTCGTTCAACTGTAGCCGAAAAGAAACCAATTGGAGCACTGTGTATTTCGCCGGTAATGATTGCTAAAATTTTGGGCGATGTAAAGGTAACCATTGGTCAGGATGAAGCCACACTTCAGGCAATTGAGAGCTTGGGCGGAACCCATGAAAAAACCACCCACGGGCAAATTGTGGTGGATGAAAAATACAAGATAATTTCTACGCCCTGTTACATGCTGGATGCGACTATTGATCAGATTGCCGATGGTGCAGAAAATGCAGTAAAGAAAATTTTGGAAATGGTATAATTTCAAAAAAGTGATTTCTGTTCCGTTTATCGATATTCATTCGCACAGGAAAAATTCAAATAAAGAATGTGTTACGGTTTTTAATCTGGAACCGGGCGATTCTATTCCTGTTTTTACCGGAAAAATTTTTTATTCGGTAGGTTTACATCCCTGGAAAATTGGTACCGATGAAGAAGACAATGAACGGATGTTGATGATGGAAGACGCACTCGAATTGGATCATGTGATTTTTGTGGGTGAATGTGGTTTGGATAAATTTGCGAAATCCGGTTTCGATGAGCAAATGCGGGCATTTAAAGCCCAGGCTTTTATGGCCGAAGAATACAAAAAACCTTTAATTATTCATTGTGTTAAAGCCTGGAACGAGGTGGTAGAACTTCACAAAAAGAACAAACCTTCAGTTCCATGGATTTTTCACGGGTACAACGGCAGTGTTGAACTTACCCAACAATTGTTGGAAAAAAACTTCCTGTTTTCATTCGGTGAAATTCTGTTCAAAACAAATTCAAAAGCTGCTGAATCGTTTAAAATTTTGCCCCTTGAAAAAATATTTATTGAAACCGATGAGTTTGATGGAACTATTGAAGAAATATATACAAGCGCTGCCGGGTTAAAAAATATTTCTGTTGAAAAATTGAAGCAGGCAGTCTGGGAAAACTTTAACCGCATTGAAAATGTTAGTTTTTCATTATAAAATGCATTGCAACTATGATGCACAAAACCCGAACTTTAAATCCGAAACTTTAAACTATTATGAACTGGCTGGAAAGAACGGAACTGCTCCTTGGTACTGAAAAACTTGGGTTTATTAAAAACGCAAATATCCTGGTTGTTGGCCTCGGTGGAGTGGGAGCTTATGCTGCCGAAATGCTTTGCCGTGCAGGAGTAGGAAGAATGACCATTGTTGATGGCGATGTAGTGGAAGAGTCGAACCGAAACCGGCAGTTGCCGGCATTGATGAGCACAACCGGTCAGCCAAAAGCAGAAATTCTGGCCAAACGGTTTCTCGACATCAACCCGGAAATCGAACTTACGGTGGTAAATGATTTTATTCGCGACGAAAAAACAGTTGAATTGCTCGAAAGTCAACCGTTCGATTATGTTGTGGATGCCATCGATACGCTTACTCCAAAAGTTTTTCTCATCAGCCACAGCATTCAACTCGGCCTGAATGTGGTAAGTTCACTGGGGGCCGGGGGAAAAACAGATCCTTCAAAAGTGCAGGTGGCCGATATATCAAATTCGTACAATTGCAAACTCGGCCGCATGATGCGGAAACGCCTATCAAAACTGGGAATAAAAAAAGGATTTAAGGTTGTGTTCTCGCCCGAAGAAATTGCCGCCGAAGCCGTCAGACTTGAAGCCGGACAGAATAAAAAATCAACAGTAGGAACCATATCTTATATGCCGCCGGTTTTTGGTTGTTTTGTTGCAAGTGTGGTAATTACCGATTTATTGAATGAAAAATCTATTGGCCCGAATGCATTGAAAGCATGAAAGTTTACCAAAAATTTGGCGTAAAAATGTAATTTAATGAATATCCGGTGGCTAAAAGTTTGTTAATTCCAATTTTAGTTTAACTTTGCGGTGCGAATGAATAGATAATGTTGAACTTTTTTTTGAGTCGATTGTCTGGTAATGAGCAAATTGGTCTTTATTTAATTGAAATTTTTAAGGTATTCTGCAGCCGGGCACGATTCTCCTTCCTGTTTTTCACCACGATTTTTTTGGTTTCTGAACGTTTCATTTCGTAATTCATCTAAATCCGGGAACAAAACAAACTTAGGTTTTCGCGTTTTGCGGCAGAGCCTGTTTTATTAATTTAATTTTTAGTTACAAATGAACATTTATGTTGGAAATCTTCCGTACAACGTAGTTGAGGACGATTTAAGAGAAATTTTTGAAGAGTATGGTGAAGTGTCTGCAGTTAAAATCATTTCTGATAAACTGACCGGGCGTAGTAAAGGTTTTGGTTTCGTTGAAATGGACGATGACCAGGAAGCCAAAAAAGCCATTGAAGAACTTAACAATGCCGAACTTAGCGGACGGAACATTAAAGTAAACGAATCTCGTCCGAAATCAAACGACTCCCGCGGTGGCGGAGGCGGTGGTGGACATCGCAGAAGCGGCGGAGGCGGCGGCGGTTATAACAGAAGAGAACGTTATTAACGGATTTCTTATGGAAGGAAAAGTAAAATGGTACGATGCAGTTAAGGGCTTTGGTTTCATTCATACTGAAGAAGGCAAAGACATTTTTGTGCACCGTTCAGGAGTAAAAGATGCTCAGTTTGGACTTGAACAAGACCAGGCCGTGCAGTTTGAAGTAAAGGAAAGCGACCGCGGACCGGTAGCTTTTAATGTGGAAGTTATCTAATTATTATAGTGCTCAGTAAAAAGGGTTTTGTGCAAACAAAACCCTTTTTTGTTGGTGTCTTGTCAGGTTGGAGAAAATCCTTTAAAGGATTTATTTCAAAAATTCAATAGCGGTTTGCAGGGTTTTGTCTGTTCCTGATTCAATTTCAGACCACTGGTTTTTAACCAAAATATCTGGAGCCAGGCCAATTCCTTCATATGTTTTACCATCATATAATTCCACTTTTTGCGGAACCAGCGAATAAAACCATCCGTTGGCCAGTTCCCTGCCAATCATTGTTCCATGTGCGCCGTTTGTTGTATCACCCATCAAAGTTACATTTGGCAAAGTTTTAAAAGCCATTACCGAACGTTCTCCGGCACTGATGGTATAGCGGTCGGTAAGCACAATAATGGGTTTTTCAATAAAATTACCAGCCGGTTCAATAAACCATTTTTGCCATTCGGTATAATCATTTTTACCTTTTCCGTTTTTGGTTTTGCTTTGAAAAACAAACCTTTTTTCGTCGGTTAATCTTCCCATTTCAGAAAAGCAGTAGGTGAAATCTCCACCCTGATTGTGCCTGAAGTCGAATATCAGACCGTCGGCTGTTTCAAATTCAGTAAGGAATTCATTCAGTTTGAAAAAGTTTTCTCCAACATGGTCGAAAAAAATGTAACCAATGTTTTCATTTTTAACTTTTCCGTAAATGTAACTCGTTTCGTCGCCTTCTTTGAATTCATTTTCAAGGTAATTGTTTTTGATAACTGACAAATCAAAAAGCTCATCCTCAATTTTTTCCTGCCGTATTTTATTGGAAAAGAATATATTTTTCCCCGGAGCTGTCAAGCTCACATGACCATCGTCGAGGGTTGCCAAAAGTTGAGACAACACATCAAAAAGTTCATCATCAGTGGTCTGTTCTGTTACCATTGAACGGAAGTTTGCATATTCAGTTTCCCAGTTAACATTTCGTTCCTCAAAAGGAGCATACTCTTCATTAAAAGTAGTCCAGAGATTTTCGAAAACAGCAACCGGATTGTTTGCCGGTTCTTCCACAAATAGCTTTTCGCATCCGGTAAATACAATCGCAAATAACGATATTCCTAAAAGGGTATATAATTTTTTTCTCATGATTTTAAAATTTAAATGTTGCAGAAATGTTTACTGAACTCCGCTGCGAAATCAGGTTACGCGGCTTTTGAGCATGGATAAATTCATATTGTCCGGCAATGCCAATTCCCCACTTCGGGAGAAACTGATACAGGTATTTCAGCTCAAAATCAAATTGCTGAACGGTATTCCAGGTTGCCGGATTTCCGTCTTTTATAAAAGCGAAAAAGGTTTTCACGCCGGAGTGGGAGCTGATGTTTTCAATGAACTCATCGTCATTCACCAAATAAGGCGACCGCGAAACCCATGAAACAGCAGGAAGTTGTAATTTAATGGTTAGTCCGTTCTTTTCGCTGATTAAAAAATCAAGTTTTCCAAACACTCCAAGGTTTATGGCAGAAAAGTATCCAAATGAGCCGATGCGTCCGTAAACATAATTCAATGATTGTGTATCGGTGTTAAACATTCCGCCAATGGTAAGATCAGTTTTGCCCCGTTCTATTACTTTTCTGCCAAAAAGATAATCCAGATTAAAGTAGAGAAAATAATGCGGAGTGGCGGTTTTAACTTCATCGTACTCTGAATAATTATATGGTTCCTGAAGCATGGGATCGAATGTTGCCACAACAATTTTTACCTGCTGATAATACTTTCCATTTCTCGAATAATCTATTGCCCCGTTAAGTAATGAAAAATCGTGATGAACGAACGGCGAAAATATCTGGTCCTGCCTGGTGTTTTGCCCTATTCCAAAACCCATTGAAAGTGCGTTTTCCTTAGCCGGATTCACAGCAAGAAGCCGGGTACCGGTCAAAATAAATACCAGAAGAAGAATAAATTTTGTTGTTTTCATAGTTGTAAAATTGTTTTGTTTTCGAATAATTTGTCTGCAATGGCTTTAATATGTGACAGGTCGGTGCCGCAACATCCTCCAATAACTTTTAATTCCGGCAAGAGAAGTTTTAATTCTGAATAACCTTCAGCCAAATGGTTGCAATCACCCATGTCCAGTGTTTCAGATGCATCCAGTTCCGCATGGCTTTTTGTTGATGCATTGGCCCGAATGGCCGCAATCCTGTTTTTCCAGTCACCCTCATTTTTAAAAATACCTTTAAAGTGTTCCGGATGTGCACAGTTAATCATGTAGTAACTCACATAAAAATCAGTGTATTCATCTACCTTTTTAATAGCATCACGAAGCGTTTCTCCATTGGGTAGATGGCCATCCGTTTCCAGTGTAAATGAAATAACTACCGGAATTTCCGAATTTTTTGCCGCTTGTGCAATACCCATTGCTTCTTCACTGTAATTCAGAGTGAATGCACTAACCATGTCTGCTCCGGCGTCGGTCAGTGTTTCAATTTGTGCCAGGTGGTAATCCGCAGCTTCCCTTGCCGACATGGTTTTTCCGGGCTGATAACCATCGCCGCGCGGACCAATACATCCGCTAATAAGAATGTGACCCAGCCGGGATTCATACTCCGATTTCAGTTCTTTCAGGAATTCAACAGCATCGAAATTAATTTGCCTGAGTTCCTGCATAGAGTACCCCAGTTTGAAACACCAGTCAGGATTTGCCCGCCATGTTGGTGTTTCCAGAATAAAGTTGGACTGGTATTTTTCCGCCAATTCAAGGTATTGCCTGAAATATTCCATTAAATGCCGTCTGCCTTCACCACCGAGCAGAAGCTCGAACGATGCAAAATGATTTAATTCAATGCCATCATGGAAAACAAAAGTGGTTTCCATTCCTCCGTCTGTAAGATACGTTCCATTAAATAATAACTGTTCCATTGTTTTCATAACTCAATAATTTTAATTTGACTGTAAATTTGTTGTTGTTTGTCCATAAAGGCGTAAGTTTTGAACTTACAATGGAAGGTGTGGAAACTTACGGCAGATTTATGCTGAAGAAATTCTCATTTGGAAATTGCACTTTCGATAATAGTTGGCAAAAATCTGCAAACAATAATAAGTGAAAGGAGTAAGATTGGAGTTATGAAAACTTTTGGTGAGATTGGAAACGGAACCGTTCAGGTTATCCAGGTCACTGGTTTTTCAGGTTTGTAACTGCAAAAGGTGCCGGTTTTTACAGAAATTGTAAGGTGTTTAGCCAATTCAGGGTGTGCCTTTTCAATTTTGCGGATGGCATTACGAATACGCCAGGTTACAGCCGACCTCGCCTTTTCAACAGAATCACTTGCTTTTCTTGACTTGTTCCCCAAACCCATTGATGATGACAGGTAATTGAGCAGATTGTCATATTCTTCCTGTAATCTGAGCGAAACGGCTGTATCGTTATTTGTTTCGGCTTCGTCCAGTTCCTGTTGAATTTCCAGAATGCGATGCTGGTATTGTTTCTTGGCGGTTTCATCGATAAGATTTTCGGAACTTTCGTTTAAAACACTCCCCATTAACTCAGCACAATGTACCTCCTTTTCAGGATTTGCCAACAATTCCGAAATATCAAAAAAACCTTTTACTTCTGGTAAAAAAACACTTTTCCCTTCATATTCCATTTGCCAGAATTCAGCCTCCTTTAAAAAAATACCTGTTGTTTTTTTGGTTTGAACGGAAGACATTTTTTTGGTTTCAATGCCTGAGTTTTTACCACCAATAAACTCCCAAAAATCGTGCATAGGTGACCTGTCTTTATATGGATTTATTTCCATCATCCAGTTTAAAGCTTTCTTTTCTAAATCTTGCAGGTTTTCGTTTGTTCTTCTTTTGAATTTATTCAGGTAGGTTTGCCAGTTGATTTGCATTTTTTCCAAATCACCCGAATGATAAAAGGCAGCCGCCATGTACGCGTCAAAATCAATCCAGGTTGCACGATCAACCTGACTGCCAAGCTCAATGCATTTTTCAAAATTTCTCAGCTCGAAATAGATGAATGATCCAATTTGGTTATAATCACTATCCAGCAGCGGATTCAGTTTTATAATTTTACGGTAAATTTTTTCGGCTTCTTTGGCGTAATTCAAATAAGCAAAGCATTGTGCAATCTGAACTAAACTATCCACATCGTTGGGACTAAGACGAAGTGCTTTTCGCAGGTAATGTTCCGAGCGATCGTATTCGCCATTGTAAAGTAAGGTGCGGCCCAGAACAAAAGCTGCCACATGATTTTGCCCATCCAGGTCAATGGCCTTTTGCGCCCATTCGTGCGCACCGCCTTTGCAAACATCCCAGCGTTCCATTAGCTGGCAGCTCCACTCATTGAAATAGGTAAGTGACATACCCGAACAGGCCAACGAATAATTGGGGTCAATTTGAAGGGCTTCCTGGAAATATTTCCGCGCTTTCAGGTCGCTTTCCGGTGTCCCGTTTTTTATCTCTTCCATACCCAAAAGCCAGTTTTCGTAAGCCTTTAACGACGATTTTGGCTTCGCTTTAATATTGAATACCAAATCGTAATCAAGTTGTTTTTGCAGCGATGAAACAATTTCCATCAGCAGATTCTCCTGCAATGCGAACAAATCTTCGGAATTTCCTTCGAAGCGGTTAGCCCAAATGATATGGCTTGCTGAACTGTTAAATAACTGTGCGTTAATAATCAAACGTTTTTCGTAGCTCGTTACTGCGCCGGTTATATAATAGTCGGTGTTCAAAAGTTTGAAATAGTCACTGTCGATATGATTGGCATTAACTATTTTTACCGATTGTTCTGCAATTATTGTAAACTGGCGAAACTTGGAAAGTTCGGTGATTAAATCGAGCCATAATGACCGGCAGAAAATTCCGAGCCTGTTTCCTTCGGTAAGGTTTTCAAACGGAAATACAGCCAATGTTACAGATGTACTATTTTTTCGTTTGGTTTCCACTTCTTTGTTTTTTGCTAAAACTTTTTGTTCTTTAATAGAAAGCCATTCAGTTTTTTGGTTGCTTTTAAAAACACAAAAAAGCGTAAATTGTTTTTCATGAACCCTGACTAACAGCAAAATACTGAAAATGTAAAGATTCTTCGTGATTTTTAAATCAGGTTCATTTCTTCACAAAAGTTCCAAAAATTCCATAATATTTTTCAACTTTACCGGAAATCGAAATTGATGAAAGCACTTTATTACGAAAAATTTCAGGGACCGGTTGAAGTGTGCGATGTACCGCAGCCTAAAGCAAGAGCCGGCAGCGTGGTGGTAAAAGTGGAGGCAACGGGACTTTGCCGCAGCGACTGGCACGGCTGGATGGGACACGACCCTGACATCAAATTGCCTCATGTGCCGGGTCACGAGCTGGCGGGTGTTGTCGTTGAAACCGGCAAAGGTGTGAAAAACTGGAAGCCGGGCGACCGCGTTACCGTTCCGTTTGTGGGTGGTTGCGGATATTGTCCGGAATGTATTTCAGGAAACCACCAGGTTTGCGATCATCAGTTTCAACCGGGATTTACCGCGTGGGGTTCGTTTGCCGAATTTGTGGAAATTCAGTATGCGGATATTAACCTTGTGCGATTGCCGGACGAAATGAGTTTCGAAACTGCTGCCAGTTTGGGGTGCCGGTTCATTACATCGTTTCGCGCTGTTGTCGATCAGGGAAAAGTAAAAGCCGGACAATGGGTTGCCGTGCACGGCTGCGGCGGAGTGGGATTATCTGCAATAATGATTGCAGCATCCGGCGGCGCCAGTGTTGTGGCTGTTGATATCGACAATGAAAAATTGAAACTGGCACAAAAAGCAGGTGCCGGCGTATTGTTGAATGCCCGGAAAATAAATGACATTCCAGATGCAGTGCATGAAGCAACCAGTCGCGGAGCGCATGTCTCCATCGACGCGCTGGGCAGCCAGGAAACCTGCTTCAATTCGGTGGCGTGTTTGCGAAAACGCGGAAAACATATTCAGGTAGGCCTAATGACCGGCGACCACCAACATCCCAAAGTGCCCATGGACAAAGTGGTGGCACACGAACTGGAAATAATCGGCAGTCATGGCATGCAGGCATTTCGTTATATTGAAATGTTCGAAATGATTCATTCAGGAAAATTGAAACCTGAACTTCTCATTGGCAAAACCATTTCGCTGGATGACGCACCGCAGGCCCTGATGGATATGGATAAATTTGAAAATTTGGGAGTTACGGTGGTTAACAGGTTTTAGATTTCTTTGATACAATTAATTTAGTTGTATTTTTATTTACAACTATTATGGTTGTTTTGTAGAAAACAACTACATTTGTGGTATGAAAAAAAAGAATATAATTATCATCGGAGATGTAATCAAATCAAGTAAAAGATTTCATCCCGACAAATGGGAAAATTTTCATCAATCGGTTGAAACCATCAATAAACGGTTTGCGCCGGAATTAATTATTCCGTTTACAGTTTACTCAGGCGATAGTTTTGGTGCTGTATGCAGCGATATTTCTTCCGCAGCCGAAATTATTTTATCCATGCAGGAGATTCAGAAATATTATAAATCCAGGTATGTGCTCATTGAGGATGAAATTTCTTATGGTGTTGAAAAAAAGAGTTTTTTAACTCTTGTGGGCCCGGCTTTGTGGAAAAGCGAAGATAATCTGAACAACATCAAAAAAAGCAAAATGTTTTTTGTTTCCGATTTACAGAACAAATTATTGACAATAACTGTAAATACCATCATGAATCTGATTCTTTCGGTAAAAAACGATTGGAATGAGCAGGAATGGGAGGTTTACAGAAATTACAATGAGGAGGTCAAACAAAAAGAATTGGCCGAAAAGCTGGGTATCACTCAGCAATATGTTTCAAAATTAATAAAGCAAGCCCGGCTTCATTTGATAAAAGAGTCGGAAGAAAACCTTAAAATTATAATTAATGGAATCCATCGGAAGGTTTATTGAAAGTTATCCACTGCTGATTAAAGTAATAATCATAGTTTTTGGATATTTTGCAACTTTTGGATTGACAAGCTATTTGATTAAAAAAATTGTGTTAAGCGGCAAAAAGAAACCGGACAATGAGCAGGAGAATTCTAAAAAGATTCCGAAAAAAAGTGAAATTCGCGATGGATATATCATAGGTAAGTGTGAGAATATCATTATTTTAAGTTTTATACTCGTGGGTGAAGTAACCGGTCTGGCGCTTATTTTTGCAGCAAAAAATCTGGCCAGGGTAAAGGATATCAGAGATAATGCCGGTTTTTTTCTGGCTGGAACCATGGTAAATTTTACGGCTACCCTGGTTATTGCCTATATTTTAAAATTCATCCTCATTTTTATTCCTTGAGGATTTTAGGGATTCATAAATCAAATTAATATGGAAAAACTAAATATTACACTCGTTCAATCCGAGATCATTTGGGAAAACCGGGAAGCAAATCTGAAAAAGTATTCAGAAATGCTGGCAAAAGTGGGAAAGACGCACATTATCGTTTTGCCGGAAATGTTTATCACCGGTTTTTCTATGAATCCTGAAAAGCTGAAGGAAACTATGGACGGGCCTTCTGTGCAGTGGATGAAAAACCTGGCCAGGGAGAAAAATGCAGCAGTTGCCGGAAGTCTCATCATTGAAGAGAATGGCAAACCATTTAACCGTTTTTTGTGGGTTTTTCCTGAGGGGAAAATTGAAATTTACGACAAACGCCACCTGTTTACCATGAGCGGTGAACATTTACACTATTCGCCGGGAAATAAAAAGCTGGTGGTGGAATATCTGGGCTGGCGGTTTTGTCCGCTCATTTGTTACGATTTGCGTTTTCCGGTGTGGAGCCGCAACACTGAAAACTATGATGTGGTAATGTTTGTGGCCAACTGGCCCTCGCCACGCCATCATGTATGGAAAAATTTGCTGGTGGCCCGTGCCATCGAAAATCAGGCCTATTGTGTGGGTGTAAATCGCTCGGGAACTGATGGAACCGGGCTTCAATACCTGGGAGATTCTGCGTTGGTTGATCCAAAAGGATTTGCCTCATTTTTTGGGGAAAATGAACAGGTTAAATCGTTTGAAATTTCGTACGATAAATTGCATCAGTTCCGGAAAAAATTTCCGGTGCTGGAGGACAGGGATGAGTTCACTTTGGGTGCAGCGAATTCCGATTCGCTGATTTGAGACATTTGTACTTCACGAAAAATCAGCAAATCAACCTCGATAACTAACTGGTGTGCCGCATCTAAAACTCCAGCGCCATTCCCGTTTTGATCTGCCTGTTTTGGAAGGATTCGTAAAATGCAGCCAGTGCGGGCAGTTCAGTGCAATGCGACGGGTAAATCTGCTCAACTTTATTCGTTTTGAAGTATTCGATGGTTTTCCGGGTTTGTTCGTTTTGCTCTTTCAGGTGAAAACCACCTAAAACCGCCTGAACATCTGAAATACCGGTAACTTTTTTGGCCTGCTCTACAATATTGCAAATGCCCGAATGAGAACAGCCCGCAATCACTACCAGGCGTTTATTCACCAATGCTGCCAGTGCCGAATCATCCGGAATAAAATCGTCGTTTCGGAAATCGTCAACAAAGGAAGTGGATTGGGCTTCGAAATCGTTTTGTCGGGGAATTTCGCCCAGAAACCAAAGGTTTTCTGATATCTGAACAGGGACTTTGGATTCAGTTAATTTAAACCGGCTTTCAATTTCTTTTTTGGTAAGCGACAATCCCACCGGAGTAAAATCCTTTTTGTGAAACCTTCGGATAAATGCTCCGGGGTGTACAAACAGTTGTTTGTTTTGAAGATAACGCAGGCCGTCTCCGTGATCCCAGTGGCCATGACTAAGCACAACGGTTTTTACGTCGTTTTCAATGTCAGTTCCAAGTTGCCGTGCATTTTTCAGAAATACATCGGAATGCCCGGTGTCGAACAGAATTTTTTGGTCGTCGATTTCAATCAGGTAAGAAAGACCGTGTTCGGCCAGAAATTTTCCACCTGCGGTGTTTTCTGTAAGAAAAGTGATTTTCATTTTTTGCAGTCGATTTTAAATATGAAAAAAGCAGCTGATGCAATGATGATCATGAACAGAGCAAAAAAAGCTTTGAATCCGAAAAGTTGAATCAATGTTCCGCCCAGCAACGGAAAAAGGGCCGGAAGAATGTTGCCGGCACCGGCAAATCCGGTATAAAGCGCGCGGTTTTCATTGCCTGAAATTTCTAAAAGCAACCCGTTCATGGTCATGGTGTAAAGCGAATAAACCACACCGCCCATCACAAAAACGTATTTTAACCCGTCGATTCCTGAAATTCCCCAGGCCAATCCACCCAACAGCAATGTGAGCGCGACGTTGCTGTAAAGCAATACGTTGTATTTCAGTTTTTTGGCGCCCAGCAAAACCAGCAGGCTTACAAAAACAATCCCGATTACCTTGAATAAAAGGAAGTTGCCCGTGTCGCTGCTTTGGGTCTGGAAAGTTTCTTTTGCATACAAAATAACGAACGGTAAAAACGAAATGGCAATACCCTGGGTGTTAATGAACCCCAGAAAATGCAGCAGTTTTTTGTTCGATTTCAGTTCCTGCTTCATTATGTGTATAAAGTTTCTTACGCCCGAAATTTTCATGTTCGAAGGCACCGTTTCCCGTATGTTCCAGAATCCACCGGAGGCTATCAGCAACAGCGCCCCGCCAATGAAAAACATAAGTGCATAATTCACTGGGAAATCCTTCCAGACCAGAACCCTTTTTACCAGAAATGCCGCACCCAAAACGATTACACCTGAAATAATCTGGTTCGATGAGAAAAATATTTTTCTTTTTCTCGGGTTGACCGATTTTCCCAGAATATCGTAATAACTCACATTGGCAAAAGCACCCGCAAGCGAAAACAAGGTAATGAATAAAAATGCCAGCCAAAGAACGTATCCAACCTGTTCACCTTTTAGCAAAAAAAGCAATCCGCCCAGTCCGGCCAATGCAAAAATGCGGGTATTGATGCCTGCAAGCAAAAATTTCTTTTTAAAGGTTTGGTTGCTGAGGTAAGGAGCAAAAAACAACTGGGTAAAACTGGCACCTCCCAGCATAATGGCCGTCATTATTCCGATATGCATGGCCCCACCACCTGCTTCTACCAGCATGGCCGGAATGATGGTGTCCACATCCATAAAATTTTTGGCCAGTGCCAGAAAACCGGCATGCCACAGAAATGACCAGAAATTACGATTCGAGATATTTTTGGGTAATGTCATGTGCACATCGCTTTAATATCAGCGAAGATCATGAATTTTTTCGAGTTTTTTCCAAATGGATATAAATTCCTGGCCAGGTTCAGAGTCTGGCGCAAATTCCACAATGCTTTTTCCGGCAACCATGGAATCCACCAAACGGGTGTCAAATGGGATTTTTCCTATAAGCGGAATCGAATTTTCGTGTAAAAACTGTTCGGTTTGTACTGTAATTTCCGGGTTGATGTCGTATTTGTTAATGACAGCAAAAACGGGGATGTGAAACGATTCGACCAGTTCCAGCAGCCGTTTGGCATCGTGCAGTCCCGAAAGCGAAGGTTCAATAACCAGCAGCACTTTACCGGTTCCGGTTACCGAAGCAATTACCGGACAGCCGATTCCGGGAGGGCCATCGTTGATTATAAAATCAGTAGCTGTTTCTGTGGCAATTTCCATGGCTTTTTTTCTGATTTCGGTAACCAGTCTGCCTGAATTTTCCTCTCCGGCACCCATGCGCGCATGAACAAGCGGGCCAAACCGGGTATCGGACACAAACCATTTGTTGTTGTTAAATTGAATTGATGTGATGGCATGTTCGGGACATATCCGCTCACACAACCGGCAGCCTTCGCATTGAAAAGGATTCACTTCCGGTATTCCATCATCGTTTGGATGAATGGCACTAAACCGGCAGTGCTCCTCACACAGACCGCAAACCGAGCACCTTTCCGGGTCAATTACCGCTTTACTGCCGCTGCTGAACTCATGCTCCTCTTTAACTTTCGGGTGAAGAATGAGGTGCAAATCAGCCGCATCCACATCGTTATCGCAAAATACCGCGTTTATGGCCAGCGACGCAATGGCTGCAGCTACGCTGGTTTTCCCCGCGCCGCCTTTTCCGCTTAAAATGGTAATCTCTCGCATGTTATTTTTTCAATGATTCCGCGGTACGTTTCTTTCAGTTCTTCCGGGATGTTACCCAATAATTCTCCAGAAGAATACATTCGGGCAAGTTCTCTCGAAAACGGAATTTTTCCCAGCAACTCAATATTGTTTTCTTTCAAAAAAGTATAAACATCATCGGAGCCCAGACCTGCTTTGTTCACCACTACTCCAAAAGGTTTCTTCAATTCCTGTAAAAGTTCTACCGTTATTTTCAAATCGTGCAATCCAAAAGGTGTTGGCTCGGTTACTAAAATAACGTAATCAACATCAGAAACTGTTTCCACCACCGGGCAACTGGTTCCGGGTGGAGAGTCGAGGATGTTAAAATTTACGGTCGGATTCACTTCTTTTTTCAGCTCTTTGATGAGCATGGTTTGCATCGCCGATCCCACTTCAAGGCGGCCTTCGGTAAACAAATTTCCGTTTTCTGTCAGGTACCGGGTGATGACACCCAAAGGATGCGGTTTTTCGGTGAAAGCATTTTCGGGGCAGGCAACCAGGCAGGCACCGCATGAATGACAAAAGCTTGCATCCACTTGTGCAAAGTTACGTGATGCTACCACGGTAATGGCATTAAATTCGCACCATTCAACACATTTTTTGCAGAATGTACAAACCGACGTATCAATTTCAGGAATGTACTGATGAACCTGTTTTTGCTCCAATATTTCCAGCGACGGAAAAAACAATGCATCGTTGGGCTCTTCCACATCGCAATCTGCAAGGTGCACTTTTTTCCCTCTAATTTTCTCCAAAAAATGAAAAAGGCTCACTGCCACCGTGGTTTTTCCTGTGCCACCTTTTCCACTTGCAACTGCAATCTGCATGGTTTTTACTTTCACTTATTTTGGAGATAGTATTTCTGAAAAATCAATCTCCATCACTCACAATCAATCTCCACCAATTACCTTTTTCTTTCTCTTTTAGTGGTCGCAATAATTGGCCGAGAATTCGATGGAATTATTAAAATATCCATTTACCAGTTCGTGAGATTTTAATTTTGGTGCTCCCACAAACACATTCACCCCGTGTTGGTTAAAAAGCTGAATGGCACGGTTTCCCATCCCACCGGCCAGCACATCGGTAACTCCCAGGTCGGCCAGCCAGCGCGGTAGCACACCCGGTTCGTGCGGAGGGGGCTGAATCATTTCAGTTGAGATAATCTCATTTTTTTCAACTTCGTGTATCGCAAAATAATGACAATGGCCAAAGTGGGCATCTAAAATGCCGTTTTGGTCAACCGGAACTGCATACTTACTCTTCATGTTTTATTTGTTTTTGTATTTTATTCTGAATGGAAGATTTGAATATCATGGTAAAAGTCTAATTAATCACGTGTTATTTTTTTATTTCATTTATAATTTCCCCAATAGTTTTGTTTGGGCCATCCATAATGATCATTT
This sequence comes from Mariniphaga sp., assembly GCF_041687215.1. Lineage (NCBI taxonomy): Bacteria > Pseudomonadati > Bacteroidota > Bacteroidia > Marinilabiliales > Prolixibacteraceae > Mariniphaga > Mariniphaga sp. Next base: position 548 of record NZ_JAWLCI010000057.1, on the reverse strand, counting down.
GTATTTTGAATTGTTCAAGCAATGACTTTGCTTTTGGACCGAAATCACCCGAAATTACTCGTTCTGCATTCAGTTCAGCAATTGTTTCGGCCGCTTTTGTTCCTGCACCCCCGTTAGCATTTTTGTCTTTATTTTCGATAAATTGAACAGAATTGTCTGATGAATTATAAACGCAAAACCAACTGGTCCGGCCAAATCGTAAATCGAATTTGGATTGCAGGCTATTCCCTGTGGAAGTAATAATTGTAATCATTTTTATATGAATAAGGTTGCTTTAAAATAATACAGCAAATTTAGAAATAATGTTCATAAAAAACAAAATTATAAAGAACTAATGTTTAATAAATATTTTATTATCCTGTTTGGTTGAAATAAAATTGAAGATTTGTTTTGGTTGAGAAATTTTCTTAGAAAAGCGAGCATATGGTTTTGTATTGTTTAAAAAAGTTTAAATTTGCAGCGGTTTTATCATACGGGGTATAGCGCAGCCCGGTAGCGCGCGTCGTTCGGGACGACGAGGTCGTCGGTTCAAATCCGGCTACCCCGAC
>NZ_JAWLCI010000056.1:0-32562 GCF_041687215.1 Mariniphaga sp. | reverse complement strand
AAGACCGCTTGCTTAGGCAACTAAAGGAACGCCACATAAAACGGCAATACGATATAGACCTCTGTTATTCAAAACAATAAATGTGTCAAAGTAGAATTAGTTCCTGGTCCGGTTCCATGTTTTTCAATTAAATTTTTATTTATCAGTTCGGGTAAAATTCTTTTTACTGTTGGACTTGGAATATCAAGCTTTTTAGAAATATCTCCCGATTTACATCCAGAATTATTGCCAATAAATGTAATAATTGATTTTTCACTTAGTGATAATTGTGTCTCAATACCGCTTTGTTTCAATTTGTTTAATAAATGGTTTTGGATATTCTTTAATGCATCAAAAAAGAAACTTAACCAATCATTTACATTTTCATTTGGCCTTTGAGACTGACAACTTCTTAAAGCCCTGTAATATTCTGATTTTTGCACGGATGCTTAATAAAATAACAAACAAAGAGACAAGAATAAGATCAAAACACAATGAGAAGACATTAGGATACCTAAGATCTCTGAAATCGCCGCACTAAAGTGGACAAATCAGGAAAAAGCTGGTGACGGGATTGAGGGTGGAGTAATTGTGCATTATTTGCAAGGGCTAACCCATGTCGTGGTCGTTTACATTTGGTTTTTTACAGATGCCAGACGTTTGTCTGGAAGAATTACAGGATTGAATCGTTCTGCTCATTACTCAACAATCAACAACGAATTTTCATACCCATTTTCAACAATAGTATCCGAGTTGTCAGGGTCTGTTATCCACTGTCCGTCAACAATATATTTATAGCCAACATTTCCGGGTTCGGTTTCTACTGTTGCCACCCACATATTCCCTATATTTTCCATCGGTGTACTTGTAGGAGACCATGAATTAAAAGTACCGGAAACAAACACTTCTTTGGCATTTTCAAACCCATTCAGTTCAAACCTGATTTGTTTGAACAGCGGTTTATTTGCCTCTGCTTTTTTAATCGTTTCTGCCAGTTTAAACCTCTGGTTTTCGTCTGATGATTTTTCGAAAAGTGAATTCAAAGCCATAATGTGAGCGGTGTACAATGCAATGTTCGATTTTACCTGAATATCGGGTTGAACCCCAATCCCTTCCCAATTGGTTTGTGTTACCGGATTTACCGACCTCATATAAGGTACCGATATGCTGAAATTTGAATTTATGACTGTAAATTCGGTTGGGTTGGCGCCCCCGCGTGTTACCTCGCCAACAACAAACGCCCTGTTTGTTTGTTTTAAATCGTAAGCCAGTTCCTCTCCTCCGGAAAAAGTCCGGCCACTTGTTAAAATGTAAATCGGTTTTTCCACATATCGTTTGCCCGGAACCCAGGCATATGTCCAGAATTGTTTTGGGGTGTTGGTTTCGCGGGTTTGGAAATCGAAAAGGTGTGTGGGAACAGCAAAAAAGTAGCTGCACAGGAACGGGATGGTATTTTCATCGAGACTTCCGCGGCATGAACGCAAATCAAGAATTAAAGCATCGGTGCCAGCCACATATTGCATGGCTGAAATTAATGTGTCGGCACATCGTTCAAGTGGCCCAAATAGCGGTATTTCGAGGTATCCGATATTCCCTTCCAATATTTTTTTCGATTTTATTCCATGATTGTTTTCGGCAAGCAACTGGTTCAGCCAAATTTCCTGCGAAATGGTTTCAGCAGAACCATTATTTTCCTCTGTTATATTATTTTCGTTGTATTCAACTTTCAAGTGAAGATCTTTTGATATTTTTTGTAAATCCCGGGTCAAACGAAATGCAAATTCACTTCCTGTTGTAATGGAATCATATTCTCCTGATTGAACATTAGATATCACAAAATTTTGCATGCTGTCGGCAACATTCGGAAAAATATACCTTGCCTGAAGTACCTTTAGAATACCATCAATTGTTTCCCGTTTTTGAGTATTTGTGATTTGTCCATAACAAACCGGGAAAATGAATAGTGTTAAAATTAAAAGCAGTGTTCTCATTGTCATTTTTATTACAAAGTCTGACCCATGTCTTCGATCAGACTGCTGTGTTCCCATAAATTCTGAGGGCTAAAGAAAATGGTTGTTATTGTTTCTTGTTTCCTACGTTGTTTAATTTTCTTTAGTTTTGAATAAGACGCTGGAATTTCTTTTTGGTTGCTAATTCATAAGAAAAATTTGAAAAAAATATCCCTGGAATGGCTGATATTGGATAGACGCCAGGCCAGGGATAGAATTGTTAATTCACAACACGAATGACACTTTTAACCTGATCTGCCAATTCGCTTGTAACGTTTAAATGGTGTACATTTTGGGCATGTTCGGCAACCTGTGCCATCAGTTCTTCTTCCGAATCGGAGCGCACTACTCCGTCGCAATCAAAACCTAAATCTCTGCAATGAACTTCTTTTGTCATAAACTATTCTCCTTAACTTTTAATGAATAATTCAGTTAACTAACCGATTTACAAGTTAATAATTTTATGGAAAAAAGACAATCTCATCTTTTATTTTCGGATCTTTTTTCTGTTTAACAAATTTTTCGGAGAATCAAATATTGCTGTGAGAGGTCTTTCCTATTATTTGTAAATCGCTTTCCTGAACTCCGCCCAACCCTCTTCGGTCATTCGCGATGGTGTAAACAAACAGACTCCGGCAGCGCCGTTTGAAACGGACTGGTTGATGGCGTCCGCAATTTCAGATGGAACCAGCCCGTGATTTTCCGGGTCGGGTTCAGCGGTTTTTCGCTCCGGCGCCGGACAAATGAACAATCCGCTATAAACAGGTACTTTTCCATGAGTAGATTCATAAGCTTCGCGGCTTACTTCGCCAATCCATTCGGTATCTTCAAGGTAAAAATCGTTGTAGTTCATCGGGTAAAACGCATCGAGGTTCCATTTATCCCATTCCTGCCTGACTATTTTTTTTGCCACAGAGTTTGGCCCGGGGAAAACAGCAGCAGTAATCTGCTTGTCTTTGGAATGAATCCTTTCGGCAAGCTGATTAACCAGGTTGGTAATTAAATCGTACCTGAACTGTTTCCATTCTTCAACCTGAGATGGATCTTCCACTTCAAGAATATTGATTCCGGATTTTTCTTTGAAATCGGCAACGCATTTGTCGCAGTAGCAATAATCAAACTGCGGATATTCCCTATCCATTACCAGACCGTATTTTTTCCAAAGACCCTCCGCCAGAATTACATCCGGAAACCGGATATAATCCAAATGAATTCCGTCAACTTCCGGAATATCGGCAATCTTTCCATATAAATTTTCAAGAAAAGTATAAACTTCTTCACGGTTTGGGCAAAGGAATTTATAGTACCCCACGTATGCCGGATTGGTCCATGCCGATTCACCCAGGCCATTAACAGCATATAAACTAGTATCCAGCAAGCCTTCACTCGACTGAACCAAAGTTGGAATCCATGCATGATATTCAAGTCCGGCTTCTCTGGCAAGTTTGGCCACTCTTTGGTTGGTTTCCGGACTGTGCCCGGCACTGAACATCAGTCCGTCAATCCCTTTTTCTTTTAATTCTTTAAATTCAGAAAGCAGTTCGGTGTCTGATTTTTTTCCTGGACCCGATTCCCAGGCATAAACGGGAATTTTGTTCCTGGTTTCAGTTTTACACGAAAACAGGAACAAAACAATAGCTAAAACAAAGAAATTTTTCATCAATATCCCCATTTTTTCATTACTGCAAGGTTTTCACGCATGCAATCAATAGGTGCTTTCCCCTGATATGCTTCCTGCTCAATAACAAACAGTTTGGTTCCCATTTTTTTCGCCATATCAGTTACTTCTTTAGCGCCCACAAGTCCTTTCCCCAAAACAGTACTTTCAAATCCTTCGCCATCGGAAGTTGGCACCATATCTTTCACATGAATATTGTCGTAACGCCCGGGGTAATCGCCCAGTACATCTTTGGCAAGTGCGCCGGCAATATACATGTTGCCCATATCGAGTTGCATTACCACCTTGTCGGCATCGGTGTTTTTCATCATCAAATCGAATATTTTTTCGCCGTTCAATGTTTCGCTAAATTCAAAATCGTGGTTGTGGTACCCAAAACGCATCCCCGATTTTTTGCACAATTCACCGCATTTGTTGAATACCTCCATAAATTTCATTAAATCATCGTATGTGCCGCGCAAGCTGTCATCCAGCCAGGGGCTCACCACGTATTCCTGTCCCATATATGCTGCATCGTCAACCAGTTTTTTCCACTCATCGGTAAAATCCTGCTGCTGTTCATTCCAGTGATTTTTGCCCAAAACAGTATGCCCCGATGGCATTTTTAACCCCAAATTATCCAGTACTTTTTTGAATTCCTGAGCTGTCCATCCGTAAAATTTGTGGTTTATGTAATTGGCATGTTCCACATGGGTGTAGCCCATTTCCGCTAATTGAGTGAGGGTACCTGTCGGATCGCTTCCCATTTCGTCGCGCACACTGTAAAGCTGAAGTGCTGTAATAGTTTTACCACTTCCGCCAGAGCAGGCAAGCTGGGGTAAAAGAGTTGTTCCGGCAATGGCCAATCCGCTGGTTTTCAGAAAATTTCTTCTTGATGTTTTCATTTTAACTGGTTTTTTTATGGTTTAATTTCTTTGCAAAGTTCCGAAAATCGGAATTTAACGCTAAAACTACAAATTTTTTGGCTGACATAACGAAATCGCATTGGTGAAGTGAGGCCCGGACTGGGGAAACTGGATTATGCCGTCTTTCTTCAGGAACTTTCAAAACTGAAGGATTTTCCTTTAATGATGAATCACCCGCAAACATCAGAAGAATATGAAATGGCTGCCGGTTACATTCGTTAAACTGGAAATATGTTCAATATTGAACTTCAATTTTTCTTTCAAATACAACGTTAAGCCAATATTAAGAGACTTTAAACACTGTTTTATATTGGAAATACTTTTTAACGGACAGTTCCGGGTTGGAAATAAAAAAAAATAACCTATTCTTTTTGAGTTGGTTTCAGGTGTTTTTCCATATACCCTCGAAACTCCCAGACAGCTTTTTTTCTGATTTTTGTCATATTTCCAAAAACATATTTTGCGACATAAAACCTAAAATTTAGCTGATTTTCGTTCTTCCTTATTAAAATCTTGTTAGTACATTTACGTTTCACAAAAAAAAGAGTGTTTTCATTTCTTTTTAATTAAAGAAAAATTTCAACATTAATGAATTATTAAACATCAGGAATATATGACTTCGAAAATTCAACAGTTAACTGAAACCATCTATAACGAAGGTGTTCAAAAAGCGAAGGAAGAAGCGGAAGCTATTCTGAAAGAAGCTAAAGAAAAAGCCGCCGGTATTGAAAAGGAGGCTCAGAAAAAAGCTGAAAAGAAGGTAGCAGAAGCGGAAGAAAAAGCGCAGGAGTTGAAAAAACAGGTGGACTCGGAAATTAAAATGACACTGAATCAGGCCGTTTCGGCTATGAAACAGGAAATTACCTCGCTTATTGCCATGAGGGTAATTCAGCCTCCGGTAAAAGAGTTGTTTTCCGATAAAGATTATCTGCAGAACTTAATTTCCACTGTGGTAAAAGGCTGGATGGAAAAAGAAAGTTTCGACGTAAAAGTTATTCTCCCTGAACAAGACAGGAATAAGCTTGAAGACTTTTATAAAAAAAACCTGGCTGATGAACTGAATAAAGGACTGGAAGTTTCTTTTTCACAGAATATGAAATCCGGTTTCAAAATCGGGCCCGCCGATGGAAGTTACTTAATTAGCTTTACTGATGAGGATTTCACCAACTTCCTCAAAGCATACCTGCGACCGAAAACCAGTCAACTGCTTTTTGAGGAGGAAAAATGATTAAACGAAACTACTATTGCCTGGTAGCAGGCTTTCCCGACCTCATTCCTGATGATAAGAAACTTCACTTTTCGTCGGTTGACCTGCGCAATTATTTGCGGGAAGAAATTCATCCGTCCGATTTTGAACTGGTGAAGTTATTCTACCTGCCGTGGGACCATGAAAATTTGATCAGCCTACTGTTTGAGAGTGAATTTGAATGGGACGAACGTGGAAATTATTCGCGCGAAGTGTTGGAACAATTTGTTGATAAAAAGCAATTTGAATACATTGATTCTTCGGCTTTTCCTTCATATTTTATCGATTTTATTGAGTTTTACCACGATGATGAGGAGGAATTTCCCAAAATTGCGGCAGTAAAATTTTTAACCGAAGGATGGTACAAAATGCTGGATGAATCCGGAAATAAATTTGTTGCGGAGTTTGGCGAGTTCAAACAGAATATGTCCAACATTTTACTGGCTTTGAATGGCCGGAAACACGATATTCCGTATGAAGAGGCTATTATTGGCGACGATGAAGTGACACATGCCCTGAAACGTAGCAGAGCGCGCGATTTCGGACTGGCCAATGAAATCAACGACATTGAGTCCATCGTGCAGATTTTCGAAATTGAAAACATCCTCGACCGGGAGTTGAAACTCGATAACCACACCTGGCAATATATAGATGAAATCACCTTTTTCAACTATTTCTCTATAGAAAAAGTGCTGGGATTAGTTCAGAAGCTTTTTATTGTTGAACGGTGGTTCGAACTCGATAAAGAAAAAGGACAACAGATATTTAACCAGTTATTAGAAGAAATCCAATCCAATTTTGAATTTCCTGAAGAATTCGCAATAACATATGGAAAAAGAAAATAAAACAACAGGCAAAGTGGTTGGTATTGTGGCCAACCTTGTAATGGTAGAAGTTGATGGGCCGGTTGCCCAGAACGAAATTTGTTTCATCTCGCTGGGAGACGAAAACCTAATGGCCGAGGTAATTAAAGTGGTAGGGAAAGTTGCCTACGTGCAGGTTTTTGAAAGCACCCGCGGACTGAAACCCGGTTCAAAAGCAGAGTTCCAGGGTCACATGCTCGAAGTTACACTTGGCCCGGGTATTTTGTCGCGAAACTACGACGGGCTGCAAAACGACCTCGATAAAATGGAAGGTGTTTTCCTGAAACGGGGAGAATACACCGACCCGCTCAACCGGGAGAAAAAATGGGAGTTTAAACCCATGGCCAAAGTAGGCGACGAAGTTCAGGCAGGTGACTGGCTGGGCGAGGTAAACGAAAACGACCAGCCTCATAAAATTATGGTGCCCTTTAAAATGAAGGGCGCGTATAAAATTAAAGAAATTGTTGGCGAAGGTGAATATACCGTTGACCATAAAATTGCTGTGGTTGAAAACGGAGACGGTACCGAAACTGAACTCACCATGGTTCAGAAATGGCCGGTTAAAGTTGCCATTGGTGCCTTTAAAGAAAAACCGCGTCCGTTTAAACTGCTCGAAACCGGAGTTCGTTGCATGGACACGCTAAATCCAATTACCGAAGGAGGAACCGGTTTTATTCCCGGCCCGTTCGGAACCGGGAAAACCGTGTTGCAGCATGCCATTTCAAAACAGGCCGAAGCCGATATTGTAATTATTGCAGCCTGCGGTGAGCGTGCCAACGAGGTGGTGGAAATTTTTACTGAGTTTCCTGAGCTGGAAGACCCGCGTACAGGGAAAAAACTGATTGAACGGACCATTATTATTGCGAATACGTCAAACATGCCGGTTGCAGCCCGTGAAGCTTCGGTTTACACAGCCATGACCATTGGCGAATATTACCGCGCCATGGGGTTGAAAGTGTTGCTGATGGCCGACTCAACTTCACGCTGGGCACAGGCGCTGCGCGAAATGTCGAACCGTTTGGAGGAGCTTCCCGGACCAGATGCTTTTCCCATGGACTTGTCAGCCGTTATTTCAAACTTCTATTCACGTGCAGGTTATGTTTACCTGAAAAACGGTAAAACCGGTTCAATTACTTTTATCGGCACCGTTTCGCCGGCAGGTGGTAACCTGAAGGAACCGGTAACCGAAAGTACTCGTAAAGCAGCCCGCTGTTTTTACGGCCTCAGCCAGGCACGTGCCGATAGTAAACGTTATCCCGCCATCGACCCGATTGACAGTTATTCCAAATATCTTGAATATCCTGAGGTTCAGGAGAACCTGACTAAAAACGTGAGTGAATCGTGGCTAAAAGAGGTGAACAAGGCCAAAGACATTCTACTGCGTGGAAAAGAGGCTATGGAGCAAATAAATATTTTGGGAGATGATGGTGTACCCATTGGTTTTCATGAAACGTTCTGGAAATCGGAACTCATCGACTTTGTTATTCTGCAGCAGGATGCGTTCGATAAAATTGATGCTTCCACACCAATGAAGCGTCAGCAATTTATGTTATCGAAAGTGTTGGATGTGGTGGACAGCAGTTTCTCCTTTAACCATTTTGAAGACGTGGGTACTTTCTTCAAAGAAGTAATAAACGAATTCAAACAGATGAACTATTCTGAATTTGAGTCGGATAAATTTAAACAGCACGAAAAAGCGCTGGGAGAACTGTTGAAAAAGCAGGCAAATTAATTAGGCAAAAACATTAATACCGAAAAAGAAATACTATGGAAAGCCAGGCATTTCAGAAAGTATATACCAAATTAACAAACATTACCAAAGCAACGGTTACGCTTAAAGCCGACGGAGTAGGTTACGATGAGATAGCCACCGTTGCCGGCAAATTGGCGCAGGTGGTAAAAATTGCGGGAGATGATATTACATTGCAGATTTTTGAAGGAACCGAAGGGATTCCTACCAATGCAGAAGTAAGTTTTCTTGGAAGACCTCCGCAGTTAACCGTGGGTGACGAACTGGCCGGAAGGTTTTTTAACGCCTTTGGCGACCCCATTGATGGAGGACCAGAAATTCAGGGCGAAGTGCGCGACATCGGTAGTCCTTCGGTGAACCCGGTGCGCCGTAAACAACCATCGAACCTTATTGCCACAGGTATTGCAGGAATCGACCTGAACAATACGCTGGTGTCGGGGCAGAAAATTCCGTTTTTTGCCGACCCCGACCAGCCTTACAACCAGGTTATGGCATTGGTGGCATTGCGTGCCAAGGCCGATAAAATTATCCTCGGCGGAATGGGTTTGACAAACGACGACTACCTCTATTTTAAAAATGTATTCGACAATGCCGGAGCGCTCGATCGAATCATCAGTTTTGTAAACACCACTGAAAACCCGCCGGTTGAACGTCTGCTGGTTCCTGATATGGCGCTGACTGCAGCCGAATATTTTGCCGTGGATAAAAACGAAAGTGTGCTGGTACTACTTACCGACATGACATTGTACGCCGATGCACTCAGTATTGTATCGAACCGTATGGACCAGATTCCTTCCAAAGACAGTATGCCCGGTTCGCTTTATTCCGACCTTGCCCGTATTTACGAAAAAGCAGTTCAGTTTCCTGAAGGTGGGTCCATTACCATTATTGCGGTAACTACACTTTCAGGCGGCGACATTACACACGCCATTCCGGATAATACCGGTTACATTACCGAGGGGCAGTTGTTTCTGCGCCGCGACACTGATATCGGTAAAGTTATTGTGGACCCGTTCCGTTCCCTTTCGCGTTTAAAACAATTGGTAATTGGGAAACAAACCCGCGAAGACCATCCGCAGGTAATGAACTCGGCCATCCGTTTGTATGCCGATGCGGCAAATGCACGTACCAAACTTGAGAACGGTTTCGACCTGACTGATTACGACGAACGCACACTGAAATTTGCCAGAGAATATTCAGACCAGATTCTGGCCATTGACGTAAATGTGGATACCGATACCATGCTCGATATTACCTGGGAGCTTTTCGGAAAACACTTCAAAAAGGCAGAAGTGGCTATCAGGGAAAACCTGGTGGCGAAATACTGGAAAGGATGAAGAAACTGGAAGTCGGAAGTTTGATAACCGATGACCAATGACTATTAAGTAAAATGAAATAAATTGAATACGTGGCCATAAAATTTCAATATAACAAAACAGCTTTACAGGCGCTCGACAAACAGTTGAAAGTGAGGGAGCGGGCATTGCCCACCCTGAAAAACAAAGAGTCGGCATTGCGTGTGGAGGTGAAACGGGCCAAGGATAAAGCTGCCGAACTGGGTAAAGAATACGACAGCCAAATTGCTTCCTATGAAAATATGTCCCGGCTGTGGGGTGAATTCGACCAAAGCCTCATCCGGATTAAAGATGTGGAACTTTCATCGAAAAAAATTGCCGGAGTGTTTACACCGGTCCTCGAAAAAATAATTTTTGAAGCCAATACCGATAACCTTTTTAATCAACCCATTTGGTTTCCCGATGGAATGTCCATCATTAAAAAAATTGCTGAAGTTGCCATCGAGCGGGAAGTTTTTCTGAAAAAAATGAATTTGCTCGATTTTGCCCGGAAAAAGACCACCCAAAAGGTGAACCTCTATGAAAAAGTGCAGATTCCCGGATTCCAGGACGCCATCAGGAAGATTAAACGATTCCTGGAAGATGAGGATAATTTGTCGAAAGCTGCACAGAAAATTGTGAAAGACCGACAGGAGAAACAAAGACAGGAGGAGGCTGAAGTATGATTGTTCCAATGTATAAATACGCGTTTTTGGTGTATCATTCCACCTACAAGGATTTCCTGAAAGACATCCGGAAGATTGGCGTAGTGCATATTAACACGAAAACCAATGAACCCACTCCTGAAATGCAGGAACTTTTCAGGCACCTGAACGAGGTGGAGAAGGCATCCAAAAAACTGGATATGCTGGAGCCGGAAAAATCGGAAACCAAACCTGAATATAAAACAGGAGAGGAGGTTTTCAACCGGCTGAAAAACATGGAGAAAGAGATGGAACACAACCATCATCAGGTATTGCAACTGGAAAAGGAAAAGAAACAGCTTCAGCCCTGGGGCGATTTCGATTGGCAAAAATTACGTAATCTGGAAAAGCAAGGGGTGCATATACGGTTTTTGTCGAGCCCCATACGAAAATACGAACCTGCCTGGGAAGAAGAGTTTTACATTAAAGTAATAACCGACCTCGATGGTTACCGTTATTTCATTAAAATTGAAAAAACAGAAAACGGGGCTCCTGAAAACGGATTTGATGAAGTTTCAGGCGCAGATGAACTGATTTTGCCCGAACGCTCGTTAAGCGAAGTGAAAGCAGAAATAGATAAACTGAAAAACGAGGCTGATGCGTTGACCCACGAATTACATCAGATTGCATTTTACTATAAACCTTTACTGAAAAATTACCTCGAAGAGTTGCAGCAGGAACTTTCTGAACAGAATGCACTTTTGCAAACCACCGAGGAAGTGGAAGGGAAAGTGAAACTTTTGGAGGGTTGGGTACCTGAAACCAAAAAAGCCGATTTGGATGCGTATCTTGAAGAAAACCAAATACTTTATACTGCAGATAAACCGGAGGAAGAAGATAAAGTTCCTATTTTACTGAAGAATAACCGGTTTGCTAAGCTGTACGAAATTATAGGGAAGCTTTACGAACTGCCCAACCATAAGGAACTTGACCTGGTACCTTTCTTTGCTCCATTTTATATGATGTTTTTCGGGTTCTCGCTGGGCGATGCCGGTTACGGACTTATTATTATTGCTGCCGCCCAGTTTATGAAAAAGAAAATGCCAAACCTGAAATCTGTAATGAGTTTGGCACAATGGCTCGGTTTAGCTACGGTCATATTTGGAATTCTAACTGGTACGTTCTTCGGAATTGACCTGATTAACTCCGATATTCCCTGGCTCGAAAATTTTAAACAGTACATGATAAGCACCGACAAGTTATTTAACCTGGCCATTATTTTGGGGGTAATACAAATACTCTTTGGTATGGTGCTTAAGGTAATTAATATTTCGCGCGTGCGTGGGTTCAGGTATTCGGTTTCTACGATTGGCTGGCTCATACTCATTATTGGCCTGGGAAGTGTTTATGGTTTGAAAACTGCCGGGGTGCTTTCAACACAAGTTGCTGGCATTGCTCAAAATATTATTTTGATTGCTTCGGGGATACTTATTCTGGTGTTGAACCATCCGAAACGAAATATTTTCATGAACATTGGTGCTGGCTTGTGGGATGTTTACAGCATGGCCACCAGTTTGCTGGGCGATATTCTTTCATACATCCGGCTTTTTGCATTGGGTGTATCAAGCGCTATTTTGGGTCTGGTATTCAACAGTATGGCTATGAGTATGAAACCCGACAACATCATACTTGGGCCACTGGTAATGATTATCATTCTGGTTATAGGGCACGGTATTACCATTTTTATGGCAGGACTGGGAGCATTCGTACATCCCATTCGTTTAACATTTGTGGAATTTTATAAAAATGCCGGATTTACCGGCGGAGGCAAGGCTTACGAACCATTTGCAGAGCCGGCTTCTGAAAAAACAGAGTAAATAAATAAGTAATAACATTTTAAAATAAATCGAGAATGGAACCTATTGTTTTAGCTTACATTGGAATTGGATTAATGGTCGGCCTTTCAGGGGTTGGCAGTGCGTATGGTACTACTATCGCCGGAAACGCCTCGGTAGGGGCAATGAAAAAAAACGGGGAAGCATTTGGTAATTATATAATGCTTACGGCGCTTCCGGGCAGCCAGGGGTTGTATGGTTTTGCCGGATACTTTCTGCTCGACAGTTTCGGCCTGTTGCAAACCGACATTGGCTGGGGTGTTGCCGCTTCGGTATTTGGTGCCGGTTTGGCATTAGGTCTCGTAGGATTGTTGTCAGCCATCCGTCAGGGACAGGTATGTGCCAATGGTATTGCCGCTGTTGGTGCCGGACATGATGTGGCAGGAAAAACGCTTATCCTCGCTGTATTCCCGGAACTTTATGCCATTATCGCACTGGCCGCAACTTTCCTTATCGGAAGTGCAGTTGCCGTTTAAAGAATAAATTTCTGAAACATTTCAACTTTTTCGGGGAGAATAAACTTTTTCCTCAGAAAAATGGTTTTAAAAGTATCCGTTGTCAACCGTTTGGCAATGGATACTTTTTTGGTTAAAAACGATACGAAATGAAAAAACTTTTTTCGATTATTATTTTGGGAATTCTTTTTATGGGTTGTGGTACCGGAAAAAAGCAAAACACTGCTTCCGAAGGAGACAAAACAAATGTTCCGGATATGCACACCTCCCAGATAACACTTGATTTTTGGGGAACTTATAAAGGAATTGTTCCGTGTGCCGATTGTGAGGGGATTGAAACAACCATCGAGTTAAAGGCTGATGAGACCTTTGAAGTTCAAATCATTTACCTGGGGAAAAGTGATGATGTGTTCACTTTTTCAGGGCATTACCACTGGAACGATGATGGCCGCAGTATTCATCTTCATGGCGTCGAAAACGGACCGGCGAACTATTTTGTTGGTGAAAACCATATAGTTCAGCTTGATATGGAAGGAAATCGGATTACCGGGGATTTATCCGAAAAGTATGTTCTGAAAAAGATTGATTAATTCAAGGGACTCCAGGGATAATGTTCATTTACTGGAGTGGTGCCTCCACCTGATGCAGTTGCAATGGGAATTACAACACCGACAGTAAATTTGGAAATGATACCTTTTGCATGGTTTCTTTTATTATCAGTGTAGTTATGCACAGCATCCAGTACCGCATAATTCACAACATCAGCATTATAAGAAATAACTCCTTGCCATTTTTTCGGATTGCCTATTTTTGTGCCCAACCCAAAAATAACCTGGGCAACATTGGCAATAGTCTGGTTATTGTCAACCCCTTTTTGAAAAATTACAGTTGAATTGGTACCCGGTGGTGGATTTTGGTAACTGAGTTCTGTTGAAAAGAAATTTGCTCCTGCACCAGCCTCAACGAAAGGATCGAAACGAAAAACCTTGCCGTTTTGGCTATAAAATTTCCTGAGATAATACCGGATAACTACCGAAACTGAACCACCAAATGTTACATACTGAACAGGAATATTGTACAATGGTCCTCTTAATGATGCATGATTTCCAACAGCTGAAAAATCAGGCGAATCACTTTTCCCGTGAAGGTAAAACATGCCTCCTTTCAGCATGGGTTCCCAGTGGTTTCCAAAAGTACGGCCTATATTTAAATCAACGGCCCATCCCGGCTGATGCTGGAATTCATTTTCAATTAATTTATAATCTTTTGTTATTTCCCGGCTTAAAACAGCTACTCCGGTGCTGACAGAGAAAGACCAAAGATTGCTTTTTGATTTGGATGGAGGTGTTGACCAGGTTTTTGGCGAAAAGATGACAACAAACAATATGCTTATTAAAAATATTAAGATTGATTTAAAACGCCGGTTCATTTGTCTTTCGTTGATGTTTATTCCGTAATTTTTTAAACTGCGCCAAAGATAGCTTTTTCAAATAAACGTACCTATATTAGTTTTATTTCAGAGGAAGGATAAACCATGAAATACCCAGTCGGAATCCGAAAGATTCATATAACTCCCCCGAATCAATTCCGAAAGCTGCATTGGCCAAAAAGTTACGTGGAAGCTGCTGCGACAATTCAAGTAAAAAGTAGTTTTGTTTTTTACCCTCCCGGAAATAATAATTGGGGCGTTCGTTAAACCCACTGGTGTAAAAACCGCTGTATGTTCCAAAGTTTTTGGAAAAGGTTGCCCGGGCAACGTAGTTTAGCTTTTCAGTTAAATTTCCTTGTACCGAAAAATGATGCGCCCACAAGCGATTGTTGCCAACGGTTTGATAGTTTAATTCGTCAATATTTTTAAAATTTTCAATTTGGCGGTTTGAGTGCATCAGCGGATATCCGTAAAAATGTCCGTTAAAAAAATGTCCGAGTTTGTAAAGCCCGTGATTAAAATAATTGTCGCGTCCAAATTCAGGATGCCCCTGGTTTACATATTCAATAAGGTAAGGATGAAAATCCTCCCAGGTATTTACTTCAACATCGAGGCCAAAATTTTCCTTTAAAAAGAGGGAATAATCTTCAATATTCTGATAACTGCGCAAATGCAGTCCTGGCCCGCTTTGGTGTTTGGTGTATGCATACTGGTATGAAAATTTTTCAAGCCAACTGTTATTTTTCCATGCCAGGTTAAAATGAATAAGTTTGTCATTCGAGCGGGACCAGCCCCAAAAATCGGTAAACGGATCATGTTTTGATAGCGACAAAATAAACTTTTGAGTTTCCAGTTCAATCCCGAATTCGCTGAAAGCCACATGTTCACCCGGAGTGTTTGCCCCTTCTCCCCACATAAATTCTTTTACCTTCTCTGACGATTGGGCAAAAAAAGTATTTTTCCAGTCCACCGGAATTTTTGTGCCGTCGCTCATGGTGCCTCCAAAAAGAACGGAGTGGTTCAGCCCGGCAAAAACATTTACCGGCAGGTTTCCGGTTTTCAGGTAAAGATTTTTAAACTGATACCAGGGATTTGTAATTCCCGGAGCCTCCCGTTCATCGTTTAACTTCCCCTGGAGAAAAGCTGCCCTGAAGTGCAGGTAATTTTTGGTGAAGGGCACCGGTGTGTAGTCAAAAAATCCAAACGAAACAGCCGGCATGGGACGAATATTTCTGAAATTCAGAAATAACGGTTCATTTTCCTGTCCGGGCAGATAGTAAAGATTTTTTTTACCTGCAATAATCGAAAATTTTCGATAGTCAAGTTTTGCAAAAAGCTGGCCGGGAGTTACTTTATCCAAAGTGTTGTCCATCCATAAATCAAGGCCTGCTGAAACCGAAAACTGATTTTCCCAATTTCTTTTATACACTGAATTTATTCGTGACAACAACTGTCCGTGTCCGAATTGATCGACTCGTCCGAACTGATTTGTGTGCAGCCACAAGGGAACTAGGTTGTTGGAAGAATATATCCCAATTCCATGCACATTTATTTGCAGTGAGTCGTTTTGTGCTGTTGCATTTTTATATCTTCCTGTAAATAATGCTGCCAGCAATCCTGCTGCCAAAATGTATCTGAAGTTTTTAAAATATTGAGGTTTTGCAAACATTCAAAAAAAGTTTTTTGCAAAAATAACCAAATAGCGCCGCTAACCAATTAAGAATTTATGAGCGATAAATTTATTCTGCTTTAACTTTTGTTAAACTGTTATACATCCTTCTGATGCATTTGAGACCTGACTTCTGTATTTTTTCAAAATTCCACCCAGTTCTTTTTGTGCTGGTCTTTTCCAGTTCTTTCTGCGTTCCGCAATATCTTCTGGCGTCAAATCCACGTCAATGCGGTTTTTTGCGGCATCAATGGTAATAATATCGCCGTTTTGTATGAGTCCGATGGTGCCTCCCTCAAACGCTTCGGGAGTTATATGGCCCACAACAAACCCATGCGAACCACCCGAAAACCTGCCATCGGTAATCAGAGCCACATCTTTTCCCAAACCGGCTCCCATAACCGCGCTGGTGGGTTTCAGCATTTCGGGCATACCCGGCGCACCTTTTGGCCCGCTGTTCCGGATTACAATTACTTCGCCCGGTTTTACCTGCCTACGAATTCCTTCAATGGCTTCAAATTCATCCTCAAAAACCCGGGCCGGACCGGAAAACAGTTCGCCTTCTTTTCCGGTAATTTTCGCCACTGCTCCTTGTTCGGCCAAGTTTCCGTAAAGAATCTGAATGTGCCCTTTTTGTTTTATTGGATTATCAAACGAGTGAATAATTTGCTGGCCTTTTTGCAAATTCGGCGCTTTTTCCAGATTTTCGCCAATGGTTTTGCCGGTAACGGTCAGGCAGTTGCCATTCAGGTAGTTTTTTTTCAGTAGGAATTGCATTACCGCCGGAATACCGCCTACATCGTGCAAATCTTCCATCAGGTATTTACCGCTGGGTTTCAGGTCGGCAATAAACGGCGTTTTGTCGCTGATACGCTGAAAATCGGCAAGGGTCAGCTTCACATCCACTGCTTTTGCCATGGCAATCAGATGTATGACTGCGTTGGTGGAACCGCCGAGCGCAATGGTGAGCGTAATGGCGTTTTCAAAAGCTTCACGGGTCATCACATCCCTGGGTTTGATGTCTTTTTCCAGCACATTTTTTATGGCGCCGGCCAGCATTTCACATTCTTTCTTTTTTTCAGGACTAAGGGCAGGATAGGACGACGAACCCGGCAAACTCATGCCCAAACATTCAATGGCAGCCGACATGGTATTGGCGGTGTACATGCCACCGCAGGCACCGGCACCTGGAATACAGTTTCGGATAATTCCCATGTAATCGTCATCGGACATGGTTCCTTTTATCCGCTCGCCATACGCTTCAAATGCCGAAACAATGTTGAGGTCTTCATTTTTCCAGCGGCCTTTTTTTACCGTTCCTCCGTACATCAGAATTGCCGGACGATTTAATCTTCCGAGAGCAATCATGGCGCCGGGCATGTTTTTGTCGCAGCCTACAATAGGAATCACCGCATCGTAAAACTGCGCGGCCACAACAGTTTCAATGGAGTCGGCAATAATTTCGCGCGACGGCAGCGAGTATTTCATTCCCTCGGTGCCGTTGGTGATGCCATCGCTTACTCCAATAGTATGGAAAATGAGACCATACAATTCTTTCTGTTTATCTATTTCCCGTTTTACTGAATCTGCCAGGCCGTTCAGGTGCATGTTGCAGGGGTTTCCCTGAAATCCGGTGCTTACAATGCCCACCTGTGCTTTTTTCTGGTCGTTTTCACTCATGCCAATGGCATACAACATCGCCTGTGCAGCCGGAAGTGTGTCATCCTGTGTAATCAGCCGGCTGTATTTGTTCCAATTATTTCCCATTTTTTGTTGCTTTAAAATTCAGAATTCGAAATTAAGATAAATTTATCCGTTTTAAAAGGTAGAAGCGAAATTTATTGGGATATTTTCACCGGGGCTTTTTAGGTTGTAAAAAAATGGGATTCTTTTGCACAGTTGCTTCTCCCAGGGGATTTCTTCGAAAGGATGCTTCCAGCGCATCTTCCCGCCCCGACAGGGGCAGGCTATTTAAACCCAATGGCAACGCCTTGGGAAGAATGGATGACCTCGAGGCAAAATCGCCCTGAAAGGGCAGGTTAATTAAAATGTGTCGGAATTTGCATTTACCAATTTGCCCTTACAGGGCACGGATGATAAATGTGGGGGTATATTCCCCGGGGTGTTGCCCCCGGCTGAATTAAGCCGGACTTTCAGCCCGGTGTTTTTATGGTGACGGTTTTTCGATATATCCTGGTTCTCTGTATAAATCCCTTCGCCAAAATTTTGTAATTTTAGAAGGTGTACAAAAAGCTGAAATTGAATGATTCCGGTATTAAAAATTAAAATGATGCTGCTGTTTTATTTGCTGAATGTTCCCCTTCGTGATGGTGGCCACGCCTACACCGAAACCAACCTCGACCGGTTAGTGGTGGAGCCATGGAATTTTGTTACCGCTGCGTTTTTTGTAGCCATAGCGATATACTGGTTTTTGAAAATCAGGAAGGAAATACCCCGGTTTGGATTTTTGTTTGCCATGCTGATTTTGCTGCTCATTGGCGGGGTGGGAGGCACCATTTATCACGGATTCCGGTGGCACCGTGCTTTTCTGATGATGGACTGGATGCCGATCATAATTATCACCTTTTCAGCGTCCGTTTACTTTTTTATAAAAGCCTGGGGTAAATGGTGGCCGCCTGCCATTCTGCTTGTCCTTTTCTTCTTTTTGCAGGGAATGCTTTTTAACAGCGGACTTCCCACACAAACCGCCATCAATCTCAATTATGCATCCATGGCCGTGATGGTGCTGGTGCCCGTTGGCTGGTACCTGGCAAAAACCGGTTTTGCAAACGGCCATTTGGTTGGACTGGCACTTTTGGCATTTGGTGCGGCGCTGTTTTTCCGGTGGGCCGATAAACTGGCCTGGTTTCCCATGGGTACCCATTTTTTGTGGCATATTTTCGGGTTGGTGGCGGTTCACCTGATGATGCTGTTTTTGTACCGAACCCGGCTGGCCGAAACCCGTTAGAAAGTTTTATCTTTGCGGTTCATAAAAGGAATCCGATATGTCACTGATAATTGAAGAAAAAGACCTTGAAAAGTTTATAATGGTTGGCGACCGAGTGCTGGTAAAACCCAAAACTCCCTCAAGCAAAACCAAAACCGGTTTGTATCTGCCGCCTACTGTTCAGGAGAGCGAAAAAATACATAGCGGCTACATTGTAAAAGTGGGCCCGGGATACCCGATTCCTGCTGTTACGGAAGAAGACGAAGCCTGGAAGCAAAAACAGGATAATGTGCGATATGTTCCGTTGCAGGCCCACCGTGGCGACCTCGCTGTTTATCTCAACAAAAGCGGTTTCGAAATTGAATTTAACAACGAAAAATACATCATCCTCCCACACTCCGCCATTCTGATGATTATCCGCGATGAAAACCTCATGAAATAACGTTCCGAATTTGAGCTGGCGTCCGCCGGCTGGCGAATCACCTGCTCAATAGTAAAGAAAGATTTCATTTTAAAAACCAAAATGGCCAACCGGTGTTTACCTTTAAACATTTTACTTAAAACTTTAAACGGATAATTATGTACACAGGATTGCTTCACACCCATAACATGTTTCGCTGGCTGGTTTTAATTGCGCTGGTTTTGGCGCTGGTTTTTGCATTTATTGGCTGGGCCGGCAAAAAGGAATGGACAAAACGCGATAAAATTACCGGGCTGGTTCTCACCATTTTTATGGACATTCAGTTTTTAGTCGGTTTAATTTTGTACGCTTTTGTGAGCCCGTTTACCAAAGCTGCTTTTGCCGATTTTGGCGCCGCCATGAAAAATGCCGATTTGCGGTTTTACGCGGTCGAACACATTTTGTTAATGCTGATTGCCCTTGTTTTTGTTCACATCGGAAAATCAAAATCGAAAAAATTGCAGGAACACTGGAAAAAACACCGTGCTGCCGCCATTTGGTTCGGCCTGGCACTTGTGCTGGTTCTGGTTGGAATCCCGTGGGACAGAGCTTTGTTTTTCTAAAGATAAGGATTGATAATGGTTAACCCTTCAACCTTTTGATTATGATGCAAATCTTCTGAATAAAGGATATTACATTTTGCTTCAAGCGCGGCTGCTAAAATCAGAGAATCATAAAAGGAATACTTCCACCTTTGCTGAATTTCCAGACCTGAAAAATAAAGTTCTTTGGATGGAAATACTTCAATAATTGGATATAAAACCTTTTGGATGTAAAGTTTTGAATCTTCAGGTTTCAACGGAATTGCAAACTTTCTGGTTGCAACATTCAAAAATTCCTGTATAACCTGAAAACTTATACTGCCATTTCCTCCAATTGCTTTTTTTATGAGCTTTTCAGAAATAATTCTTTTTTCCTGTTCTGGTGATTCGAAGGAATAAACAAAAATATTGGTATCTAAAAAAAACTTATCGCTCATTCATTTCTTCTCTTGAGAATTTTCTTCCGGCCTTTGCATACCTTAATGACTCCATAATTTTATCATATTCTTCAGCCGCCTTTTTTCTTTCGGAATACTGTTTTAACCATCTCCTGAAAACAGCATTTAGAGTTGTTTTTTCAGAAATGGCTCTTTCCCGGGCTTTTTGAATTAAATCTTCCTCTACACTAAAAGTTATATTCTTTAACATGGTTTACACTATTTTCGTGTAAAATTACCTAAAAAAACATTTTCAGTCAAATTATTATGATAGCTTTTAAAAAATCAGGATAGCTTCAGAGGAAAGCGATGTCATTCTTTGGACAGTCCTAAAAAACTCCAAATAACAAACATCAAATGACAAATAAATTTCAAATGTATAATTCCAAAATAGCTTAAACCCTTTGAATATTAGGCATTTGAGTTTTGTATTTTCTTTGAAATTTGTATTTTGAAATTTGTTATTTCTAAAACTTTCTTGGAAACACTAAACAGTTTTAATCCTGAAGCAATTTATTGGCTGCCAGTGCCAGAAACATAAAATGGGTAGCTCCTCCGCCCATAACATATTCGGTTTGCTGCCACATAAACGGCCACACTTTCAGCTCAGGAAAATCGGGTCGAATAATTCCGGTGCCCGAAGCCACACCGCCGGGTGTAAACGACCAGTCGGCGCGGTTTACGCCGTAAGCCACCAACAACGAACGTGAACCCACACCCGAAGCAAACGACGAAGTATTTTCTCCCGGATGATGTCCCAGCACAAAATGCAGGGCATTCAGCAACAAACTATTATCGAAATATTGTGGCAGATTTTTATGCAGAAAGTAGTGCTGCATGCCCAGCCGCTGAATGCCCCAGCCATCGCCCCAAATGCGAATGTTGTAAGGAACTCCAAACGGGTTTTCCTTTTGCCGCGCGGCCAAATCATCTTGTAATTTCGTAAATGCCTGCATAAGTTTTTCAAGAAACTCTTTGTTTTCCATTTCATTAACAACTCGTGCCACCATATATCCCACAGAACTGATGTTGGTTACGATTTGATCTTCCATGGCCAGCAAGTCGTTTTTATATTTGACCGAACCGGTTGTAACAAACAGCTCCACAGCAGCATTGATTCGCGAAGTAGCCCACCGGTTGGAATTGTCCCGCTCCATGGCATACAATTCTTCAGCAGCCTGCAAACATTGCTGCGCGAGGGTGTCGTTATATCCTTTCAGCACGCGGGCTGCTGCCGCCAGCGCCTGAATGGCCGTGTATTCGTGCCCCGGATGTTCTTCCGTAAATACCCAACGGTCGTCGGTTTTACCCGATTCCGTTCCGGTGCGTTCGTTTTCAGCCAGTTCCGGGTTGTGTTTCAGCCCGTCGGTCATGGAGGCGGCGTCGCCCAGCAAAACATACTGACGCAGGTGGTTGCAAATGATGCCCCGGTAAAGCCGTCCCAGATTTTGGTAGCCTCCCAAAATGGAAAGCACACCATGCTCCACCTGCTGCAAAATATCGGGTTTGCCGTCGGGAAGGTGAATTTCCACAATCCGGCTTTGCTGGTCGATGGTGGTTTGATCCCAGTCAACGTCAAATTCCTCGTAAGCCAGTGCCAGCGTCCAGACGGTTCCCGACTGCGATTCCACACGCAAATCGTAATCGCCGGCATCGTGCCAGCCGCCAATGTTGAGGCCGGGAACTTGGTCGTACGGTTCAAAATCAGTCAACGTGGAAGGCCCCTGCACATATCCGTCGAAATGGTTGGTGTCAACCGGCGCCATCAATGCATCGTCCATGTGGCAGAGGTCGTGCCAAACACGGTACCCTTCGTTAATGCGCATGTGGCACATTTGCACCGGCAGAAAGTACTCCAGCGTGGGTTGCCACACATGACGTTCGTAAACATTGGCATCTATTTTAAACGGTTCGGTTTTGTATTCGCCGTAAACCACCTGATACAAACCTGGTTGTTTCACTTCCGAAAAATCGAATTGGTAATAATTAAAACGCAGGTATTTCCCCCACTCCTCCGGTGTTGCTGTTTTCACCGTTTCAAATCCGCCGTTTTCCGACAACCGAATCAATGAAATCTTTTCCAAACGGGTTTCAGCTTTATCCAGTTCAATTGTTGCAATTTTTTGCTGATTGATATGATACCCGACCTGACTGGTGTGCACCACCGGCTGATGTTTAAAATCCGGAACCACGTGCGGCTCCACGAGCCATTCAATGGCTGTTTTGGAAGCACCGGAAGGCACTTCGGAGCGTACCACAAACCAGCCGTTGTTGTGGTAAAATCGTCCGTCGAGCAGTTGAAGTTCCGATTTCAGACTGGTTATTTTTAAAGTTTGCTCCGGAACATCGGGAGCAATGGTTAACATTTTGCCTTTGGCCAGCGGAAAAGCCTGCCAGTTGCCGTCGGCATCCTGCTGCATGGGTCCGTTGGGTTGTGTGGGGAAAAGGCCTGAACTTCCATCCATATACCAGGTTTTTCCAAACAGCAAACCAGGAAAAAGTTCGAGGTTAAAACCCACTTTTCCAATCCACTCTTCAGGAAGCGGTTCTTCCAAATCCACCACAATCCGGAAATTTTTTCCTTCGCCAAACACCCGAACATCGTAACTGAATTCCAAATCAGGATAAAAAATGGGATTAAACCCTTTCATGTGGCGGCTCTCATCCGGGAAGGAGCAGGTGACCCTGATTTCATTGTTTTCAGGGAATATTTGCCGATCGCCGGTTTTGGGAATGGGTTGCCACTGTCCCGGAGTGGGCTCCAGTCTGATGTCGCCGTTGGTGGCCACACGGGTTCCGTTCTGAATAATTCCGATTGCTCCCTGATGGCCTTCGGGATAAATGTCGTAAAATACCATCACATTCAGGCCGGGCATTTCAAAATATTCATGTTCATTTATAACGAGTGACTGGGAATGGGCAATAAAGAAGGTTCCGATTACAAGTGCCAAAGAAAAGATTTTTTTCATGATTAAAATGGTTTAGATTTCAAATTGTAAATATAACAACCTGCCAATATAAATCAGGAGTTCAGGATAATTTTATTTAATCCGGATTATTCACAAATAATTCCTATCTCCGATAGCGACTAAAATTCAGTAAAACTTTTTTCAAAAATTCAACTTCATCTAAGTCGGGATTAAATAAATTCATCCGGGGTTGCATCAAATTCCATTTTTTCAGGAACCTTTGGAATAATGAATATTTTACACCGTGACTTAAGCCCGGTGAAAAGAGACAAACACAAACAAATCATTAATAGTATTAAATGCTAAAGCCGCAAAAGTAGCTGAGAAAGTCAAACACCGGGCTGAGCGCCGGTGAAAAAAAATAAATGCATTACATCGTTATTTAAATCGTGGATTTTGAAGTACATCCATTCATCCTACCGGGTCAAAAAACTGAAAATAGCGTAGCATATTGCTGAATTTTAACGATTAGCAAAAAATCACACATTTGAAAGGAAATTTTTTTTACATTCGCCATGCTAAAATGCAGTTTGTACCCTACAATAAATAAAAAAAACCGATGAGGCTTGACTGGAAAACTATATTCATTTTATTACTAATTGTCCTTTCGCCATTTTTTGCAGATGCTGCCCTTCAAACAAAAGAAGACAGCCTGAAACAAATTTTCCAATCCACTGAAATAGACTCAGAAAAAGGAAATGCACTACTTCAATTGGCAAGAATATCAAATCTGGTTGACAAGGAGAAATCGATTGATTATTACACCCAGGCACTTCAATATGTAAAAAATGAATCGGAAAGGGGTGCGATATTAGATACCATTGGATTATATTATCTTCAGTTGGGAAACAACACAGAAGCACTGGTTCATTTTCAACTGTCTGGTGAAATTTTTGAACAACTGAATGACAGTTTATGGTTAGGCAAAATTTACAACAACATTGCGGTTGCCCATTACTGGCTTGGAAACAGCATTGATGCTTTAAACCATTACCAGAATGCTTTAGGCATAAGAAGCGCTTTAAAGGATATGATTGGGGTTTCGAGGGTTTTAAATAATATAGGTTTAATTTACCAGGAATGGAACCTCTACAAAGATGCGCTGGTATGGCATGAAAAAGCGCTGGAAACAGCCTATAATTTAAATGACACAGGTTTAATCGCCTATTCCTACTCGAATATTGGACAATGCTATGAAAATTTAAAAAATTACAATTCAGCTTTGGAAAGCTACCGCACCGGTTTCAAATATCAGGTTCAGTTGGATGAACAAAACCTGACCAATTCATTCTTCTCTTTGTTTTTTGGCGAATTGTACAGCAAAATGAACATGCCCGATTCCGCCCTTTTTCACTTCCAAAAAGCTTACGATTATGCTATCCGGATTAACAACAGAAACAGACTGGCCATTGCGAATTACAATCTCGGAAAATCTTACTTTGAAATAAATGAATTGGATTTGGCAAAGGAACACCTGAATAAGAGCTTCAATTCCTCTGTTGAAAACAATTATAAATCATTGGAAAAAGACAATCTTTTTATTCTTTCCAAAATTGCTGAAAAAAAAGGAAAAATATCCGATGCACTTCGGTACATGAAAGAAGCCAACATGCTAAACGACAGCCTCTTTAATACAGAAAAAATTGCCAAATTCACTGATTTGCAGGTCAAATATTTTACCGAACAACAAAATCAGGAAAATTTGCTGTTAAAACAGCAGAACGAAATTCAGGAGATTGCTATCCGGCAGCAAAAATTAAAAACCAGAATTCTCATCATTAGCGGGATTTTTATTTTGGCCATTCTATTTTTTATTGCCCGGAGCCAGATTTCGTTGAAAAAATTAAGTGCCCGTCTCGAAAAATCGGAAAAAGAACTGCTGAAGGCCAATGCCGGTAAAGACAAATTTTTCACCCTCATTGCACACGATTTAAAAAGCCCTTTCAACGGATTGCTAGGTGTTACCGAAATCCTTTCCGAAAACTTCGACGAGCTTCCACCAAACCAAATCAAAAAGCTGATTTTTGAACTAAAAAAATCGGTCACCAATGTATATTCGCTGGTACAAGGACTGCTGGACTGGGCACAAATTCAAACCGGAAAAATTGAATACCGGCTGGAAAAAACGGACCTTTTCAAACTTGCCGAAGAGGTGACGAATCAATTGGAAGCTTCTGCAACAAACAAAAGTATTACGCTGGAACAAAATATAGTTGATAATACATTTGCAATTGCCGACGAAAAATCAGTATCAACTGTTTTCAGAAACCTGATTTCCAATGCCATAAAATACACCAAACCGGGAGGATGGGTTAAGGTTGAAGCTGTTAAAAAAGAAAATTATATTGAAGTTTCAGTTGAAGACAACGGAATTGGAATTCCCCCCGAAACGCTAAAAAAACTGTTCACCATAACTGAAAAAATTTCAGAACAAGGTACAGCCAAAGAAACCGGAACAGGTTTGGGGTTAATCCTTTGCAAAGAGTTTGTTGAAAAAAACAACGGGAAAATCTGGGCTAAAAGCGAACAGGGAAAAGGAAGCCGGTTTGTTTTCACACTGCCTGCCGCCAACTAAAAAAGTGATGGTATGACTTTGGGTCATGCTATCACTTTTTATCCTTTCAACTGTACTGAGCTGTTTTGCTGTCTTTGCAGATTCCAGTGATGGTATGACTTGGAGTCATACCATCACAAAAAAAAACCAATCAGTTTTTTCCTGCCGAATAAATATCGTTAATGAGATGCTGGTATTTTACCGCCACCACATTCCGGCGCAGTTTCAGTGTGGGCGACAATTCTCCGGTTGCCGGTGTCCACTCTTCGCAAACCAGTCTGATGCGGCTAATTTGTTCATGTGAGCCCAGCGTTTTATTAATAATTTGTACTTCTTTCTGAATTTTTTCAACTACCTCCGGAATTTTAATCAGCTCCTCGTTGTTTTGATAGTGAATTTTATGCTCGGCGCACCAGTCGTGCAGCAGCGGAAAATTGGGTGAAACAAGTGCGCTGGCAAATTTTTCGTTGGCGCCAATTACCATCACCTGTTCGATGAGGTTTGATGTTTTCAGTTTGTTTTCAATCATTTGTGGCGCAATGTACTTCCCGCCCGATAGTTTGAAAATCTCTTTTTTGCGATCAGTAATTTTCAGGTATTTTCCATCTTCGAACACACCAATGTCGCCAGTGTGGAACCAGCCGTTTTCGTCAATCACTTCAGCGGTTAATTCGGGCGCCTTGTAGTAACCCATCATCACCCCAGGACCTTTGCACAAAATTTCACCGTCGGCAGCAATTTTTACTTCGAACCCTTCCAGCACCGGTCCAACCGTACCGATTTTCATTTCGCCCGTGGCCGGATTATTCACAGCAATTACCGGCGAAGTTTCAGTCAGTCCGTAGCCTTCCAGGTTATACATTCCGGCCATGCCCAAAACCCGTGCAATACGGGGCTGCAGCGCCGCGCCACCCGAAACTACATAAACAATATTTCCACCCAGAGCTGCCCGCCATTTGGAATAAATAAGTTTGTCAGCCAGTTTAATTTTAAGTTTAAGAAGCGGACTGTAATTTTGTTCGTACTCGAAATGCCGGGTTAAACGAAGCGCCCAAAAATAAAGCGACTTTTTAACTCCGGAAAGTTCTTTTCCCTTGGCCACAAAACCGTCGTAAACCTTTTCGAGCAACCGGGGCACCGAATTGAACATGTGTGGTTGAATTTCCTTGATTGCCGCAACAATCTGCGAAAGATTTCCCACGTAATAAATGCCCATACCCTTATATTGAAAATGGTAATTTACGCTGCGTTCGTAAACATGGCACAACGGCAGAAAACTGATAACCTTGTGATCTTTACCTAGGTGGTGCATTTTTGAATGAGCCACGAAATTAGAAACCAGGTTGTTCTGCGAAAGCATTACACCTTTGGGAACCCCGGTGGTTCCCGATGTGTAAATGAGTGTGGCCAAATCGCCCGGCTCAATGGTTGATTTAACCTTATTCAGGTTGCTTTCCAATTCAGTCCGTTTCGATTCTCCCAGCGTTAAAATTTCTTCGTAATTTTTGGCGCCTTCCACCTCCTCAAATGTGTAAATTTCCTGAATACCTGACAGCATCCGGACAACCGGAACAAGCTTTTCGTAGAGTTTGCTGTCGCCAACAATGAGAATTTTGGCTTCGGAATGTTCCAGAATGAATTTATACTCGTCCTCGCCAATGGTAGGATAAATGGGTACATGCACCACGCCGGTCATGGACATGCCCATATCGGCAAAATTCCATTCGGGCCGGTTGGTGGTTACAGTGGCCACTTTATCGCCCTTTTTAATGCCGAGGGCCAGCATGCCCAAAGCAAACTGATGCGATTTTTTATAATACTCTTCGGTGGAATAGGTGTACCAATTTCCGTCTTTTTTGCCTCCGAGGGCATCTTCACGAGGAAATTCGTTTATGTATTTGTCGAGGATGTCAAATGTACGTGTAACTGTAACTGTCATTTTTTTACTTTTTAGAAAACGGCCAAATATACTTGTTTTGCACCTTGGCATATTTCGGAACCCAAAGGGAAATAAGAGCCTTTAGTTTATTTAGATTAATTCAAAATAATTTCAATATTTTGATTTACAATATTTTACATTGATTTTTTTCGACTAAAAGAATAAACTATTCTAAAAATACAGAATTTAAGAAGGATAAATCTGGAAGACTTTCGACCTTTTTTTGGAATGAAAAAAAAACTTTGATTTAGAAAATGCCAAAAAACTTTATTCCTTCAAAGCAAAAAATCAGAAAAATTAGGGTGCAGTTCTTTTATTACGCATTTCCAGGTATTGTAAGTCAAAAAAAACAGAACTTCTGTTTGTCAGAATAAAAACCTTATTTTCAAATTTCTAACCTCATTAGCAAAACAGAACCCGAAATAACTCAGACCTTATTACCTTATTCTGCATCTGATTAACACTGGAAAAAAATAATGCATTTGATGCCGAATTGAGTTGAATCTGATGTTGGTATCATCAAATAGTAACCTTCAATAAATAAGGTAATAAGGTTTTGGTTTTGTAGTATTTCAACTGGCTACTAAGGTTTTATCAAAAAATAAGGTTTTTTAGAATATAATTTGGCCAAAATGTTATACTCCTGAATAATCATACAGCCACATGATAAATCCGGTTCTCTCTGTCGGCTGCATAACTCAAAGCTGCATAGATATCATTTTTTGCTATTTTCGTACTTCATATCTTTCAAATAAGCCCAAATCATCAGTCCGCCAAGTACCCCAAAAGTAACAAGCACAGAAGGATGCACGCCGTCGGCCACACCTTTGCCGTAAGAGTGCAAACCGGCCAGGAAATAGTTCACCCCGAAGTAGGTCATAAGCACCGAAGCAAAACCAAATACCGAAGCCATATTGTAATTGTAAACTCCTTTAAGCGAAGGAATCAGCCGCATGTGGGCAATAAACGAATAAATCATGATGGTTATCAGCGCCCAGGTTTCCTTGGGGTCCCAGCCCCAGTAGCGGCCCCAGCTTTCGTTGGCCCAAACGCCGCCCAGAAACGTGCCGATGGTCAGAAAGTACAACCCAACCGTAACCGACATTTCATTAATGGAAGTGAGTTGGTCGATAAAATGGTTCACCTTGCCTTCGTTGGAATTTCGCCGGATGATAATGAGAATAAGTACCAGAATTCCCAAAAACGCACTCAGTCCGAAAAAGCCGTAACTGGCTGTAATTATGGAAACATGGATGGTGAGCCAGTAGGATTTCAGCACAGGTACCAGCGGTGTAATTTCCGGGTTCATCCAGTTGAGGTGGGCCACAAAAAGCGAAACACCCGAAAGGAACGCTGCCGTGGCAATAACCATGGGATATTTCCGGCCAAAAAGGATTCCGGCAAACATGGCAGCCCAGGCCACGTAAACCACACTTTCATACCCGTTGCTCCAGGGCGCCCGGCCCGAAATGTACCAGCGGATTATAATACCGGCAGTGTGCACCACAAACAGCAACACAATGGCATAATAGAACGACTTTTTCAACAATACAGGCAGTGGCTTTTGCCTGAAAATATTGGCAAGCAGCACCACAAGAAGCAAGAAACCAAACAACAGATAATATGGGAAAATCCGTTCGAACGGATTCACCTTGTTGTACAGAATTTCAGCATCTTTTTTGGCCTGCCCGGGTAGCAAATCGCCGCCATATTTTTGCTGAAAATTGTCCACTGCATTCAACACTTCCAGCGCTTCTGAATTGTTTCCGTTCTGGATGGACTGAATCAGCAGGTTAAATCCGCTTTTAATAAAAATGGAATCGCCGCCCGTGTATTCAGCAGCATTTTCACCCGGCGAATACCAGGGGTCCTCCACCCTTTCGCGCGGAAAAACTTCAAACAGGGTTCCCCGAAACACCATAAAACAGATGCTAATCCGCTCATCGAGGTGAATGTAATCCTTTTCCATCTGGTTGCGGAAAGCGGCAGGTTTACTAAAAGCAGCCCGAACTTCCTCAGCAATCCTGTAATTGCCCTGCGCGTCAAACATCTGCTGCACCGAAATGGTTTTGCCGGAAATGCCCAGTTCGGCAGCCAGCTCTTTACTTTCAACCCGCACAAAAGGCAGGGTTTGCCAGATTTCGGAGTATGTCATCATGCTCAGCACCACCTCGTCGGCAGATTTGCCGTAAAGCGACGACTTCCGGCTCAGCTTGCGCACAATCTCGCTGTTCATGGTGCTCAACGGTTTGAATCGCCCGTCAACACTCTGCACCCACAGTTTGCTGAAGGTTTCCGACAGTTGCGGGTCAACAGCCGGGATGTTGGCTCCCTGCCCAGTTTGAGCCGAAGCGCCGAATGAAATTCCCGTAACCAGAAGCGCCAAAACAACCGCTTTTGCTGAACTTTGTTTCAGGCGCTGCGCCAGAAACCGGAAATAGGAATTTTTATTGAGCAGGGACAACACGAAACCCAGCCCCAGCAGGATATAACTGATGTAACTAATCCAGGTACCCCACAAATCGTAGTTTACCGAAAGGATGGTGCCTTTTTCGTCCTGGTCGTACGACGACTGAAAAAACTTAAAACCTTTGTACAGCAATGTGTTGTTCATAAAAATGCGCACATCGCGTTCCACACCTTCAGCCTCATCAATAAGCACCACTTCGGAAGCATAAGATGAAGGCGATTCGGAGCCCGGGTAGCGTTCCAACTGAAAATCTTTTAAATAGAGGCTGAACGGCAAATGAATGGGTTTGGCACCGTAAGCCAGTTTCAGCGTGGCGTTGGCCAGCGAAACTTCAACCGTGTCGGCATCCATGCTGGCATGACCAAAAACCGGAATGGTTTGCTGCCGCACGCCGTCGGAAATCTGAACCATTACCGCCTGCTCGTTGGTTTCATGTGCACTTTTTACGGCTGTAAAAGATGCGCTGGGATAAAAATCGCGCACCAGTACCCGGAAGTTATTCACATTGTACAAAAACATTTTTTGCACGGAGATGGTGTCGCCGGCCTCGTATTCGGTGGTTTCCTGGGCGGCCATAGTGGTTTCCTCCACCGGGTAAACCGAAATCATTTTCAGTTCTTCATCCTGAATGAAAAAGCGCACCGGCGTTTCTTCGCGGGCTTCAAAACCTGCCACCAGTCCGGGGTATTCCAGCACATCGCCTCGACGAAAAGTGAACGACTGCATTCCCTCACGGTCGGGAGCGGCAAATACAAAATCGAGCACTGCTTCGCCTGATTCAGAAGGAATGGCTTTGCGCTCGGAATGTGCAAAAAAGCCAATCGTTTTTACCTCCACTTTTTGTCCATTTACATCGAATTTAGCCGAAAACTGGCGGGGTGTAATTTCCGAAAAACGTACGGTTTCTTCTTCGGTCTGGTTGCCAATGCCGGCAAAAAATGTAGCATCTGAGGAAAGGATGGTGTTCGAACTGTCGTTTTCGCGGATGTGCATGGAGCCCTCGTAGCTGAACCACCGCGTAACGGCAGCGCCCAGCAGCATCACCAGAAACGAAACGTGAAACAACCCGATGGTAAACCGCCGTTTGGTGAGCAGCCGGTATTTAAACAGGTTGTTGAGCAGGTTGAGGGCAAATAGCGCCCACAGCGCCTCAAACCAGTGAGTGTTGTAAATGAGCGAACGGGCCGCCGGCGTGCCGTAGCTGCTCTCCACAAACGTGGCAATGGCCATGGTAAAAGCCAGCGTTAAAAACAAAAAAGCCATAAACGGCAGCGAGGTAAAAAACTGATATATTTTCTTCATTTCAGCACTTTCTTTTAAGGCGCTGAAAATAGCTCATTTTACTTTAATGGCAAAAAGGAAAAGGCAAAAAAGGACGGGGAGGTGTTTTATTTTAGGGATTTGTTTATACTCTTTATAAAACAGTGTAGTCAACCACCTACTCGACTGTATGCAGTTTGTTCTTTATATGCTTTCGTTATTTCATTTTTCAATTTCACTGTATTTTTTTGGTTTAGTCATTTTATTCAGGGAGTTTATTGAAATTGAACTTTGACTTCTTTCGTAATTGTTAAGTCGATAAGTCGGTAAAATAAAAAAATCCCATTGCTCCATTTTTAGCGGGTCTATAATGCATTGGTCTTTGTGTTTTAAATGACAGAATACATAAAGATCTGCGTGTCTTTTGGGTTCTCCAAGTTGCATATTTGTTTCTGCGTCCCAATATCTGGTAGGTTTGATTGAGAATGAAATAGTCGAAAAACTCTTTTGGTTCCAACTTTGGATGTATGCGGCAGATTTGACTTCTATTTTTATTCCATCTGCGGTTGTCAAGTCATAAGCATCCCATTCGTCTCTTAAATTTTCAGGATTCAGTTCGACTGCTGTTCCAACAATAAATTCCGCAAATTTTCCACGAGTTGCATTGCTCAAAATGTCAGATACGCTCCAACGCCAAAAGTCTAACAGGTTGTAATCTGTATTTTGACCATTGTTTGTTAAATACTCGTTTCCGGTTTTCAGACCTGCTTTTATTTCTTTGAGTTCGTTCATTTATAAATTACATAACGGTTGGCAAATGTTGCAGAGCGGATTTCGGAGAGCGTTCCTGTCCGCGAGGACTGAACAGCGATAAGAGAAACTACAGTTGCTAACCGCACCAACCACGCTTTGAAATATGTACTTTAATTATGCGCTGGTTTTTTGATTTTATTTTTAAAACGGTAAATCATTTTCGTCATCAAATGTTGGTTTTCTATCGTTAAATAGACTTATTGGTATTTCAACTTCATTTAGTTCTACTTTGACACATTTATTGTTTTGAATAACAGAGGCCTATGTCGTATTGCCGTTTTATGTGGCGTTCCTTTAGTTGCCTGAGCAAGCGAT
>NZ_JAWLCI010000055.1:0-32651 GCF_041687215.1 Mariniphaga sp. | reverse complement strand
GCTTGATAATGATCGTTTGATTGTGCCATCAGATTTGTAAAATAAAAAATTCAAAGTTCGTTTTTTTATCTTACTCCACAACTTTTTAAACTGAGCCGATAAATGCCCGTTTTCTATAATTTTCAATGTTTTTGATTTTTAGTTCTTCAAAAATCTTTAGGAGAAATTTTAACCATAATCATTTTGGGCAAAAGCCAGATTTTTTTTAGAAAAGTTATTGATTTAGTGCTACGGACGATGCAGCGGCAGGACAATGGTTACCCATTATTTGGATTGAAAAGATGAGGTAACCGAATGTGTAAACCTCTGGAATCCCTTTTCAAAATCAAACTTTAACCATTTTATTATTGTGTAATGTTTCAGAATTTGAGTTTTTGGTATTTTGCAATTTTTACTCTTGTTCAAATAAATAAAAAATATATTTAGACATTATTATTCTTTATTCAGAAAATTGCCATAACTTGTATGGGTAAAACAATATTGTGAAATAGTTCTCTCTTTTAGTATTAACTTGTTTTAACCTTGCAATTATGAAATTGAATTTTTACCTGTTGGCTGGGATGTTAACCCTCCTGATTTACTCTTGTGAAAAAAGCGAAACATCTATTGTTGAAACAGAAGAAAATCTGAATATTGATATTGCTGTAACAACAGAATTTGTCGATAATTCAAAATCCGGGTCTGCTGCTTCAGATGCAGAATACCCTTTTTCAGGAGAAAATACCTATTCGGTAACTAAAATTACCAAAACTGAAACTGGGATGTATGATATTCAAAAAATTAAACCTCACCGTGAACCCATCCTCACTGTTTATGGCATTGCTGGCGATGATGAAGTTCATTCCATGTTTCTTGAGTGGGGATATAAAGCATCAGGCGATGCAACTTTTATTATGCAAACACCAATAGATTTGTTATCATTTGAAATAGAAAAAGAAGACGGGATTTATAAAATTAAGCTCGAACAAGCATTAAATCAACTTATTGATATTTTAGACGGAAACAGCAATACTGTTGTAAAAATAAAAATTAGCGGAGAATCAGATT
Source organism: Mariniphaga sp. (assembly GCF_041687215.1). Lineage (NCBI taxonomy): Bacteria > Pseudomonadati > Bacteroidota > Bacteroidia > Marinilabiliales > Prolixibacteraceae > Mariniphaga > Mariniphaga sp. The sequence continues at coordinate 31,604 of NZ_JAWLCI010000055.1, read as the reverse complement.
TCAATTTCAATAATCAAGCGAATTTGGAAATTCCTGTTATTGTTGAGGCTACAACTTTAAGTCCCCGTTTTGAATTATTCTAATCGGAACAATTAATTCCAAAGCGTTCAATCCAACTTAAGAACTGTTCCCAACCACAGGGCCGCAATGGAATAGTAACGTTTTAAATCTTTCATGCTATTAAGATTGTCAATTTTCAAAGACATAGTATGCCTGCCTGTAAGCAGGGAACTCGCATGTCCCGATAGCTATCAGGATTAATCATCCTTTTGGGCGTAAATATTTTCATCCTCCTTTCAAATCACTAACCGTTATGATGAATCCGGGAATTCTGGTTGCCATTCTTTTCGACTTGATAATTGTGGAACTTAGTGTTGCATTTTATAGTAATTAACTTTTCCCTTTACTGGCGGTTTTTGGAATTGTTTCACTAATAGTTGCAGTGGCAGGAATCTATTGTGGAAAATCGACCCGGTTAAAGTATGGGTTGCCATCAAAAATATTGGGAGGATTGGTTTTTATCAGTTTGGGTATAAATTATTTGCTCAACATGTAGTTCTGAATGTTTCTCCATCAACAAAAAAAATTGCATATCCGTAATTTTTTTTTTGTTTTCAAGACTAAAAATGAACCTTGTTGTTAAAAAACTGTATTAAAATGAATAATATCCCGTTGTTTTTGGGACTAAACCATGATTATGATGAAAAATTTATTTTTAGTGTTTGCTGCACTAACTTTTGTTTTAAATGCTGAGGCACAAATCAGTGCCAAACTGATGCGTTTTATGGATGTTTCCGAAAATCAGATAACTTTCGTTTACGGAGGCGACATCTGGCTGGTTGACAAAAATGGCGGAACCGCCATTTCGGTTACCAACTCGCCCGGCGAAGAGTCGTGGCCACGGTTTTCACCCGATGGAAAGCACCTTGCCTACACGGCCAGTTACAACGGCAACTCCGATGTTTTTGTAATGCCAGTTATCGGAGGAGTACCCACCCGAGTTACTTACAACGCATTTCCAGACCGAATGGTGGACTGGCACCCCGATGGAAAACGATTGCTTTTTGCCTCTGCCCGCGAAAACGGGGTTGGTCGCCTGAGCCAGTTTTATTTGGTGGATAAAAACGGCGGATTTCCAGAAAAACTTCAGGTTCCCTACGGCGAACTGGCAAGTTTTTCGCCCGACGGAAACCATCTCGCCTATATCACAAAAATTACGGAAAACTACCCTTTTAAACGCTATTTCGGCGGACTTGCTTCCGATGTAATTCTTTTCGATTTGATAAAGAATGCAGCGGAAAAAATCACTGACCATCCCGGAAACGACGGACAGCCTTCGTGGACAGGCGATAAAGTTTATTTCCTCTCCGACCGCGACGAAAATATACGTTTGAACATTTGGGAATATGATACAAAAACCAAAGAAACCCGGCAAATCACCCGCTACAAAGATTTCGACATTTCCTTTATGAACGCCGGTCCGAAAGACCTGGTTTATGAAATGGGTGGCGACCTGTACCTGATGGATTTGGCCACTTTGACTCCGAAAAAGGTTGAAATAAAAGTTATCAGCGATCTATCGGTGGAAATGCCGCAAAGCAAGGATGTGAGCAGCCGTATCTCGAACATGACCGCATCGCCCGGTGGAAAACGGGTGATTTTCGAAGCGCGCGGCGAGTTATTTAATGTCCCTGTAAAAGAAGGTTTTACGCTGAACATGACGCAATCCAGCGGCGCGTTCGACCAAAATCCGGCCTGGTCGCCCGACGGAAAAACCATTGCTTACTGGAGCGACAAATCGGGCGAATACGAGATTTACCTGCAGGACAGCGAAGGAAAAGAGCCGGCCAAACAACTTACCAAACGAGGCAAAGGATTCGGATATAAACTGTTCTGGTCGCCCAACAGTAAAATGTTGGCTTTTATCAATGAAACAAACGCTATTCAAATTATCGATGTGGAATCGGGAAATATAACCGACGCCGGAAATTACAGGTGGAATATTGGTCATGGTTCACGGTTTGGGTTTCCCATTTCGTGGTCGCCCGATAGCAGATGGCTTGCATTTACACAGGGACTCGATAATTCAAACACTGCTGTTTTTATTTTTCATACCGAAGACAAAAAACTTCAACAGGTAACATCCGGTTTTTACGACGATAATTTTCCGACATTCAGTGCCGATGGCAAATACCTGTTTTACCTCACCAACCGCAACATGGATGCTGCCTATTCGTCGCTGGGCGACGGTACCTGGATTTATCCCAACTCCACCCAAATTGCAGCCATTGCCTTGAAAACAGATACACCATCGCTTCTGGAACCAAAAAATGATGAGGTTGAGATTAAAAATGAGGAAAAGTCTGGTGCAGAGGAAAAGAAAGATGCAAAAGCAAAGGACAAAAATGACAAGGAAAAAGAGGGAAAGGATGAAGCTAAAGAGGACAAAAAAGAAGACGAGGTGAAGGTAGAAATTGACTTTGAAAACCTGGAAGCACGTCTTACCATATTACCGCCAAAAGCCGGAAATATTTCGGCATTGATTCCTTTCGAAGGTAAGTTGGTTTATTTACGCAGGCCAAACACCGGCTCAGGAGAACGCTCTTCGTCTCTTCACTTTTTCGATTTGAAAGAACGTGAAGAAAAGGAAATTATGGGCGATGTGAGCCGGGTAACCGCCACTGCCGACGGAAAATCACTGCTGGTTTCCAGCCAGAACAAATATGGAATTATTCAACCAGCAGCGGGTCAGAAAATTGAAAAACCCATTCCCACCGACGGACTGGTGATGGATTTAATCCCGAAAGAAGAATGGAAACAAATATTTACGGATACCTGGCGGAGGCACCGCGATTTCTTTTATGACCCGAATATGCACGGACTGGATTGGGAAGAAATTCGTGACCGATACGGAAAACTGCTCGACGATGTGCGAACCCGCTGGGACGTGACCAACCTTCAGTTAAATTTGGTTGCCGAATTGAGCGCCGGCCATACTTATGCAGGTGGCGGCGATGCAGAAAGTGCACCTTCGCGTTCCAACGGTTTTCTGGGTATCGACTGGCAAAAAGACGGAAAGCAATACCGCATTAAACGTATTGTAAAACCTGCCGAATGGGATACCGAAGTGCGGTCGCCTTTCGATAAACCTGGCGTGGATGTAAAGGAAGGTGATTACATTTTGTCGGTGAACGGGGTTTCACTCGATCCAGAAAAAGATCCTTACGCAGCATTTGAAGGGCTGTCAGGGAAAACCGTAAAACTGGAAATAAGCCGTACCGGAAAAAAGGAAGATGCCAAAGATGTCATTGTGGAATGTTTGTCGCCCGGACAGGAAAATAATCTTCGCTACCTGGAATGGATCGAAAATAACCGCAAAATGGTTGATGAACTTTCTGACGGTCAACTGGGATACATTTACATGTCGAACACCGCAGCGCGCGGGCAACTGGAACTGGTTCGCATGTTTTACGGCCAACTCGACAAAAAAGGATTTATTCTGGATGAACGTTTTAACGGTGGCGGACAACTGGCCGACCGGTTTCTGGAACTTTTGCAGCGCCCGGTTACCTACAACCTGCACTGGCGCCATGGGAAAGATCACACCAATCCCATAAAAACCAACACCGGCCCCGTGGGTATGCTCATCAACGGTTGGGCGGGCTCTGGTGGCGACGGACTGCCCTGGGGCATTTAAAGTACTGGAAGCAGGTCCCATTGTGGGCGAACGCACACTCGGAATTTTGGTGGGCCCGGCAACCGGCCACCAGCTTATTGACGGTGGTTCCATTACCGTTCCCGGCGCCCGCCTGTACGACAATGCAGGCCACTGGTTCTGGGAAGGCGAGGGCGTTTCGCCCGACTTTGAAGTTTGGGACGACCCGAATATTTTGCTGAAAGGCCGCGATCCGCAAATGGAAAAAGTAGTGGAGGAAGTGCTGAAACTCACCAAGGAAAACAAACATTTGATGACACCAGCTCCTCCGCTGGAAGACCGCACCGCAAAAGGACTTCGGAAGAAATAGAAAAATAAGTAAACCGGCAAGTATTTCATTTTTGTTTGAATACTTCCCGGTTTTATTTCTTGCAACCTGTTTTATAACATTTTTTTACAAAAAACCGGACAAAACCGAAAACAGTAAAAAACACTTTTTTAGATTTACGCATTATTTCTAAAAAGATGGATTTTTACAAACAACATCCCAGGTTTTTGGCAGCGGTTGACTGCGTGGTTTTTGGTTACGAGGAAGGTGAACTGAAATTACTTCTATATCCGAGAGCCTTCGAACCGGAAAAAGGGAATTGGTCGCTAATGGGAGGTTTTGTTCAGGAAAATGAATCGTCAGAGCAGGCTGCCTGCAGGGTTTTAAAACAAACTACCGGGCTGAATGATATTTTTCTGGAACAGGTTAATACGTTTTCGGAACCGGGACGTGAACCAACAGAAAGAGTGATTAGCATCGCTTACTTCGCATTGATTAAAATTGGCCGGTACAAAAAAAGCAAGGCCGATGAATTTGGAGCCAAATGGTGGCCGGTGAACGAGTTGCCTCCGCTTATTTTCGATCACAATGAAATGATTCAGCAATCGCTGAAAAAATTGCAGCAAAAAGCCGGTTCGAGCCTGGTTGGAAGTGAATTGCTTCCTTCAAAATTTACCTTGTTGCAATTGCGGAAATTATATGAGGCCATTTATCAACGAACCTTCGACCCCGGAAATTTCAGAAAAAAAATACTTTCGCTGGACGTACTCGATAAGCTCGATCATAAAAATTCTACCGAGTCGAAAAAAGGCGCTTATTATTATCGGGTAAAACCCAATAAGTTGGAAAAAGAACTGGAAAGAATTGTAAAATACTGAAGATAATTCAAAATTATAAAACAGAAATTTAAACTAAAAAGCTACTACAATGACAACACTCGACTGGATTGTACTGGGACTTTTTGTAATTGGATTAATTGGCGTTGTTTTTTATGCATTAAGAAAAAAAGACAAGGACACTACCGACTATTTTCTGGCAGGACGCGATGCAACCTGGATTGCTATTGGTGCATCCATTTTCGCCTCCAACATTGGGTCGGAACACCTGGTTGGACTCGCAGGTGCAGGAGCCGAAAGCGGCATGGCAATGGCCCACTGGGAAATGCACGGCTGGATGATTTTGATGCTGGGCTGGCTGTTCGTACCGTTTTATGCACGAAGTAAGGTATTTACCATGCCCGAATTTCTCGAACGCAGGTACAATCCACATGCCCGATCTTTCCTTTCCGTTATTTCGCTGGTAAGTTATGTGCTTACCAAAGTTGCAGTTACCGTTTATGCAGGCGGTGTTGTTTTTAAAGATGTGTTTGATATTGAATACATCACCTTTTTTGGGTACGACATCGACTTCTTTTGGATTAGTGCAGTAGGACTTGTTGTGCTTACCGGATTATACACCACTTTTGGCGGAATGAAAGCTGTGCTTTACACATCGGTGCTTCAAACACCCATTTTGCTTATTGGATCAATTGCAGTGCTTGTTCTGGGATTGATTAAAGTTGGCGGATGGAACGAAATGATGGAAATTTGCAGCGCCAATGTAACTGTTCACGGCGATTCTATGACAAGTTTGATCCGTTCGCCCAAAGACCCGGATTTTCCATGGACAGGAGTTATTTTGGGTTCGGCCATAATTGGTTTTTGGTACTGGTGTACCGACCAGTTTATTGTACAGCGCGTACTTTCGGGCCGCGATATGAAACAATCGCGACGCGGAACCATTTTCGGCGCTTACCTAAAACTTACACCGGTTTTCATTTTCCTGATTCCGGGAATGATTGCATATGCTTTGCAGCAAAAGGGTTTACTCACACTGGAATCGAATGATGCAGCCTTTTCTACTATGGTAAAAGAACTTTTGCCAATGGGATTCACCGGAATTGTAATTGGCGGTATTCTTGCTGCGCTGATGAGTTCGCTGGCTTCGCTGTTTAACTCATCGGCCATGTTGTTTACAATTGATTTCTATCAGAAATACCGGCCCAACGAAAAAGAAAGGCATTATGTAATCGTTGGTCGGATTGCAACAATTGTTATTGTTTTGCTTGGCATTGCCTGGATACCCGTTATGAAAGGGCTCGGTAAAGTATTGTACGAATATCTTCAGGATGTTCAATCGCTGCTGGCACCCGGAATTGCTGCGGTTTTCCTGTTGGGTGTAGTTTCAAAAAGAACCACTCCCGCTGCCGGCTTATGGGGATTGCTCATCGGATTTACGCTGGGTATGACCCGTCTGGGTCTGAATATATTCTCAGGAGGTATTGAAGAAACCTCGCTGATTTATAAAATATTTCTGGTACACAACTGGCTGCATTACGAAATTTACCTCTTTTTCCTCGTAATTATTTCCATGGTAATTATAAGCTATTTTACCAAGCCCAAAGATCCGCTGGTAATAGCCGGCCTTACGCTGGGTACAGCATCCAAAGAACAAATGGCTGAAGTACGCGCGTCATACAATTACTGGGATATTATTAACTCCATAATTATTATTACCATTATTTTGGTATTCTATGCTTATTTCTGGTAATAATTGTTCAAAATAAAATCTGAAAATAGCTGTCATTTCTGGCAGCTATTTTTTATTTTCGAAGTTCAATATTAGGTTATGTACGATATTATTGGAGATGTGCACGGTCATGCCCAGCTATTGAAAAATCTTTTGCTGGAACTGGGATACGAAAAAACAACTGAAGGGTACTTCAACCCAAACCGTAAAGCTGTTTTTGTGGGAGATTTTATCAACCGCGGGCCCCAAATAAAAAAAACCATACGCATAATACGGAAGATGGTGGAAAACGGAAATGCATTCGCTGTTTTGGGGAATCATGAAATCAATGTTATTATTGCCTATCTGAAAGACAAAAAAGGAAATCTTTTGGTTAAACCGCCACTGAAAAATTTTATTTCAGGACTAAAAACCTTGAACGAATTTATAAGCGCTCCTGAAGAATGGCAAGAGCATTTGCGCTGGCTTCGCACCCTGCCTCTTTTTCTTGATTTGGAAGGAATCAGAATTGTTCATGCCTGTTGGTCTGAAGAGGCTGTTGAGTTTGTAAAACAAAATCTTCCTGCGGGAAAAATTAAAAAAGATGTTTTCAAAAAGATTTACAAAAATCCGGGCTCTGAACTGGCTAAAAACATTTGGCTGCTAACCAAAGGTGTTCAGTTTGAAATGCCCGGCGATTTAAAAATAATCAACAATAAAGGAGTTTCTCCACGTTCATTCCGAATGCGCTGGTGGGAAAATTTACCAGGAAAAACTTTTGAGGAAATATCGTTTGAAAGTAAATTTCATTTTCCGGACTATACAGTGCCTCCGGAAATATTGCCCGACATTAAACCTTATCCGGCAAATGCACCCATTGTTTTTTTCGGGCACTATTGCAGAGGAAACGGTCCGTACATTATTAAACCGAATATTTGCTGCCTCGACACCTGTATTGCCGGAAGTAAGATGCTCCTGGCCTACCGGTGGAGCGGAGAACATGTTTTGAAGGCCGAAAATCTGGTAAAAATAGAACAATAATTAGGCGCTAAAGACAATAAACCAGACACTTACAGCCACGTATAAAAAATATTTTTTTTTGTATTGCAGGAAAAAAAAGAAAGTATATATTTGCAGCACCTTTATAAACGGTAACACCGGAAACAGGGAGTTCTTCAAATAAACAAAAATGGTGCGGTAGTTCAGTTTGGTTAGAATATCGGCCTGTCACGCCGAGGGTCGCGGGTTCGAGTCCCGTCCGCACCGCAAAAAAGCAGCTCAAATGAGTTGCTTTTTTTTGTTTGAAAAAGTAGCTGCTGGTCGCGGGTTTCCCGAAACCTCGGGATCCGCAACGCGATAAACAGCTTAACTGGGTTGCTTTTTTTGGGGATGAAATTTACAGTTTACATATTAGAAAGCGAATTGGATGAAAGTTTCTATATAGGATATTCTTCCAATTTAGAGCAACGGATGCAGTATCACAATTCCGGAAAATCAAGATATACTTCCAAAAAAATGCCCTGGAAGTTAGTTTATTCAGAATCTTTTGATTCTCGTACCGAGGCTTTAAAGCGGGAAAAATTCCTAAAAAAACAACGAAACAGAGAGTTCTACAAAAGACTGATTATCAGCAAATAAAAGTTGGTCTCGGGTTTCCCGAGTACTCGGGATCCGCACCGCAAAAAAGCAGCTCAAATGAGTTGCTTTTTTTTGTTTGAAATTTATTCAAACCTTAATGGTTGGGGAGCTGTGGGCTGAAAACTGTAAAAACCTTTTTTAAGCTGTTCTTCTAAAATAAAGCCGGTAAAATTCATATCCGAAGGATGAAAAGGATAAAACCCCAGCCTCAGATGAAAAGTTTTAAACACCAGGTTTTCGTTATGGATGCGCATTCCAAATCCTAATCCGCTGTAATAATTTTCAGTAAAAATCAAGGTTTTATTCGAACCAATAATTCCTACATCTGCAAATCCATAAACTGCCATATTAAATTTATAAAATTGTTGGCGCAAAAAAAGCACATATTCAAGGTCTACACTTAACCGTTGTTTCCCCAATGCCTCCTGACTTCTAAATCCTCGAATATGGTCATTCCGGTTTAAATTCAGGTTTTCAATTTCGAACCGGCGAATTCCCAACAGGTAGTTTGCCCGCACAAAAAGCCGGAATCGCTTCCGTCCGGCATGAACCTGCCTCGAAATAAAATTAAGGCTGCTTTGTATCTGACCTTGTTCATATTCGTTGTTCTTGAAAAATCCGCCCACTCCGCCCGACAAATACAAATACCCCTGTCTGTTAACCAAAAGATTTCCATTTGAAAGAAACAAATGTGCATAGTGCCGGTCACCAAATTCGTTGGCGTCAAAACCATAAACCAATTCGTTTTTAAAACCTTCGGGAATGTCTTCTGTTACACCATAACTGTAAACCAACTGGTCTTGCAGGTAGCGGCGCTGCGAGAAAGTAATTCCTGCCAGATAAAAGGTACTGTTTGAAAAATATTGCAACCCATCATCAGAGGGTGATGGCCGGTGAAAATATGTACTATTGTTTATTCCTGCAGAAATAACCATTTGCGAATTCTGAAAATGATTGGGCTTTATCTGAAAATTTCTTCCTGCCCAGGCATTAAAAAAAGCTAAATCCATTGGAACGGCAGTTTGGATAGGATGTGTTTCATTAATACGATCAGTCCGGTACATGCGAAGAGCCGCTCCCCCAAAACCCCATTTTACACTTGGCGTAATAAATGGTTTATCAAAAATCAGGCTAAAGCCTTCCCGTTTGTAAGTATTCATATATCCTCCGGAAATATCTATGAACTTGCCTCTAATATTGTTTATCTTATAAAAAGTTTCAAGCCCGGTATAAGGCTGCCGGTTTAAATGCCCCACAAAATTGAATGAGATTTCGTGCCCAACACCAAAAATATTTTGATTGTATAATTCAAGTGCTGCGGAACTTCCCCCGTCAACACCACCCGAAACACCTATTGAAAAACGATCCTTTGTAAGTACATGTACCTTCACCAATCCCCTGTAAACCGAATCCATTTCCAAAATAATTCGGACATCCTGAATATAGGGTAACGATCTTATAATACGTTCATTTTCATACAGCATTTCAGGATCAATAAAATCACCCACATCAAAAAGCAGCATTCGTTCAATGGTGTTTAAATTTGATTTGGAATGCAGTGTGTTGGCTGTTTTTTCAAGCCACGATTTTGCAATTCGCGATGTATCTTCAAATGTGGGACCGAAAACTTCAAGTGGCTGGATGGAAATCTCTGAAATAATTTTCCCTTCCATCTGACTGTAATATTCTTTCGAAACTGCTTCTCTGTCAACATAAGGGCGGGGTGGCGAAACCAAAAAATCGTAAATAATACGAGTCAGTTTTTTTTGTTTGGCTTTGTACTCAAGGCTATCATAAAATTGTTCGTATTTACCGTTGATATTCTCCAAAGCAAGGCTGTCCTTTTCGTTTGACTGTGCTTTTGCCCGATGAAACGGCAACAGCAAAATCAATACAAAAAAAACCTGCACTAAATGATTAGTGCCACGGCTCCAAATTCCAGATATCTCTCTTTTTACCAATGTTAAAAGCCTGTTGAATTTTGCCCTGAAAAATAACTATTTTAAAAACTTAAAGAAGGAGAGAAAGCTGTTAATTTTAGTTAAAGACTGGTTTGCCATCTTTTTCATTTGCCCGAAATCCTGCAATACAACGTTTTTTCTTTCGTTAGTTCTCACCGGGAATTATGAGTTAATTTATACTTTTGCCCTGTGGGAAAACTTTATAAAATATACAAACGAAACATTTACGGGGTTATGGGAACCCTTATTTTTCATATCCTGCTGATTTCGTTATTTCTTTTGGCTGAAATTGATATGAAAGGTACAGTTCAGGAGGAGGAACTGCTAATAGAATTTCCAGATATTTTGCCCGAGCCGGAACCTGATGAACAGGAAAATCAGCAGGATGGGGAGCCGGTTCCGAATGAGGCAGCATCCCCAATGTCGCAAACACAAAGCAACCGTACAAATGTAGCATCAAACAGGCTTGCACAAACTGAAGAATTTTTCGACGAAGATTACATGCGCGAAGTGGAAGCTGCCAGACAATTGGTTTCTGATGTCAATAACCAGCTTTCAAAAGAAAAAGTTAATCTCGAAGATATTGAAATGCCCGAACAAACTACGGAAGGAATGGATCCTGAAACAATTGAAAATGTTGTTTATACCGGCGAAAGTAATATTGTTTATTACCTTGAAAACCGGTATCATTTAAGATTACCCATTCCTGTTTATCTTACCCAGAGCGGAGGCCTGGTTATAGTTGATATTGCAGTTAACAATGAGGGAAGAGTAATTGAAGCAGAGCCACGTAAAAATCCGGCTATTCGCGATGAGCAAATTTACCTTTACGCAAAAGCTGCTGCTTCCCGTACAATTTTTAATGCCGATTCCGATGCGCCAAACCCTCAAAAGGGAACAATTCATTATACTTTTATAGACCAGTAATACTTTTTTTCGGAAATCAAATGGTTTAACATGATTTAACAATTAAGACTTTGTAAAAACCAAAACTGCCGTTATATTTGTGGTACGTTTATTTTCATAAGTTTAGGTTTAGTTAGGTTAGTTAGTTTAATGAGAAAAGGATGGGTTGTTGAGCCCATCCTTCTTCATTTCAGGACTTTCTTAAAAAACCGGAAATCATTTTCCTATTTTAATCATTTCGTTTTTGCCCACCAAATTTCTTGTTAATTCCATCTAAATATTTTGCCTAACAATTTACAAATCATTACAATTTGAGTTATTTTTGATGCCATCAAAAAACGGATCAAATGAAACGGCCTTTTGAAACCTGGATTTTAGTTATTCTATTGGTACTTCTTGCCGCAAACGCATTTTATGGTGGAATTTCTTTCATACTTGAACCTGACGGATCATTGCTTAAAATTAATCCGGCATGGTTGGAAAAGTCACCGTTCACAAACTTTTTGATTCCCGGAATTTTACTGTTATTATTTATGGGAGTTTTACCTTTCATTGCAATTATTGGATTGTTTTCAAAAAAGAAACCGGGGTTTATCTCCGCATTAAATTGTTTGCCTGAAAAACGGTGGGGCTGGACTTATGCGCTTTACAGCGGAATTGTTACCAACATTTGGATAATTGTTCAGCAACTTTTTACATCGTATTTTATATTGCAGCCTGTCATTGCTGCGGTTGGAATGCTCATAATAATAACCTCCCTTCTGCCCCGGATTCAAAAATATTTTACAACCGAAACAAATCATATCAGTGATTAAATCAATCAGATGTCATGTCAAGTTTTAAAGGCCAGGTTTTTAATTTTGTAGTGCGAAACAGTCATTTCCTTCGCGGAAAACTGAAAAAGGAAACATTCACAATGGATACCTCCATTAAAAAGTTCAGGGAAGACTGCGAAAAAGGAGCGGCCAGGTATGCAAAAATTCCAAAGAACATTCAACTTAAGGAGCAAAAAATCGAAGGAATTAAATCAGAATGGTTAATTCCGGCAGGGGCAAATCCTGAAAAACTGATTTTATATGTTCATGGTGGTGGTTATGTTTCAGGTTCATGCAGCGACCACCGGGGATTTGTTTCGAAATTTGCACAATTTACCGGTGTAACAAATCTCATTTTTGAATACAGGCTGGCTCCGGAAAATCCTTTTCCGGCAGCTTTGAACGATTCAGTTAAGGTTTATGGCTGGTTGCTGGCTTCGGGATATCAACCTGAAAATATTTTAATGGCTGGCGAATCGGCAGGAGGTGGATTGTGCCTGGCAACATTACTTGCACTAAAAGAAATGAATATTTCTTTGCCTGCTGCAGCCGTTGCCATTTCGCCCTGGACCGACCTGACCTGTTCCGGGGAATCGTACAATACAAAAAACAGGTTGTCACCAGCGCCGCTAAATTCCTGGCATGTATTCAGTAAACATTACCGTGGAAGGAAGCCTGCCAGCCACCCGCTTATTTCGCCGTTGTTTGGCGATTTAAAAGGGCTGCCTCCGCTTTTTATCAATTCGGGCGATAGCGACGAATTGTTTGATGACGGAAAAAATTTTAGTCTGAAAGCAAAAAAGGCAGGTGTTGTTGTTACTTTCAGGGCAGGAGAAAACATGATACACTGTTATCCGTTGCTGGCTCCCATGTTTCCGGAAGCCACTGAAGCAATGAATGAAATTGTGGAGTTTGTAAAAATTCATTTAAAAACAATTAACTGAATAAATTATAAAAAATGAATTCAAAACTTGCTCGCTTTGGCAGAAACGCTGTTTATCTGAACATTTTCGGAATTATTTTTTCCGGTCTTGTATTTCCGGTTCTGACGGCTATTTTCTATCCGCAGCCGCTGTGGCAAAGTCCCGATCTTTTTATCGAATCTTTTCATCCGCTGCAAACCGCTACCTTTTTCTGTGGCTATTTTCTGGTTATCGGGTCTTTACTCACATTTTTGGTCTTGTATCTCACTTCAAATGAAACAAAAAAGATTTGGGCGTTGTCGGGCCTTGCAATCAATATTGTTTTTACAGCCATTGTTTTTCTGAACTATATTATACAAACCACTTATGTTCCCTACCTTGCCGCCAACAATCCGCCTGAAACGGCGTTTATTCTGGCTGCTTTTTCCATGGCCAATCCGGGTTCTTTCGCCTGGGCGCTCGAAATGTATGGCTGGGGAGGCATTGGATTATCGTTCATTTTTATGGCATTCATTTTCGAAAATGGAAAATTGGAAAGCACACTTAAAATTCTTTTTCTCATTAACGGAATAAGCAGTTGTGTGTCTGCCATTTTAACATCTGTTGATATGAACTGGCTGTTTTCTCCAGCCGGTTTTACTGCACTTATTGTCTGGAATTTGCTGGTTTTGGTTATTGATATATTTCTACTTCAATATTTCAGAAAAAAGAATTTATATGATGACAAATAATTTAATCGCACAAATCCGCCAAACCCTCATCGAAAACAGCGATGAAAAAACAAGAGCGGGGAGTCAGCGCTATTTTAAGGAACCAATAACGGTGCATGGCGTAAAAGCAGCAACCGTAAAAAAAATCAGTAAAGAATTTTTTTCTGAAGTGAAAGACAAGCCAAAATTCGAAATTTTCAACTTGTGTGAGTTGCTCTGGCAGTCAGGATTTTTGGAAGAATCATTTATAGCCTGCGACTGGTCCGACCGGTTAAAAAAACAGTTTGAACCGGCAGATTTTGAAACGTTCGAGAGATGGATAAAAAACTATGTGAACAACTGGGCATCGTGCGATACGCTTTGCAACCACACGGTGGGCAATTTTGTGATGATGTATCCTGAATTTATTAAAAAACTGAAAGAATTTGCGCACTCCGAAAACCGCTGGGTAAAACGTGCCTCGGCAGTTTCACTTATTATTCCCGCCCGGAAAGGAATGTTTCTCTCCGATATTTTTGAAATTGCCGGTATTCTGCTCACTGATAAAGATGATATGGTTCAGAAAGGTTACGGCTGGATGCTAAAAGCTGCCAGCCAGGCCAACCAACAACAGGTTTTTGAGTTTGTGATGCAGAACAAAATGCTGATGCCCCGTAACGCACTGCGTTATGCCATCGAAAAAATGCCTGAAGAATTGAAGAAAAAAGCAATGATAAAAGAATGAATCTGAAAGAGCTTAAAAACAAACTTTTGGCTGCCTATTCAGCCGAAAATCTCAACCGGATTTCAGTAATATTAATCAACTTTTACAAAAACCAGCAATTCTCATCACTTCAAACAATTGCTGAGATATTATCTGAATTTGTATGGATTGAAGTTGATGAAAACGGCAAAGGATTTGCAAAATTTATGATGTTGTATCATCCCGACCGGGGTGAATTTCACCGATCTGAAATTTCAAGGCTGGCAGACACAGGAAATTTCGATCAATTACTGGAATACTCGCATATTTTGAAACTTGAAAGAATAGAGGAAATTGAATCGGCGCTGGATAGCATCGGAGATATTGACTATTCACCGGTTTATGACTGGGATTTTGACAGCGAAGGATTTACAGTGGTTAATGAAAAAAGAAACACAAGCGACACTGAACAGGAAACCTTCAGGAAAAATAAAAAACTGACGTTGTATGATGCCATAAAAATCAGGTATTACGGCCAAACAAAAAAGGAATTTCCTACCTGGTACCTCGAAGATTTGGATGAACTGGAACTTTCGGCTTCCGACATCGGAAATCTCGATGGCATTCAGTATTGCGTTCATACCAAAAATCTCGATTTGTCGGACAATTATATTGTTGATTTAACACCCATGGAAAATTTGCGGGTGGTTGAGGAACTAAACCTGGCAAACAACAGGATAGAAATAATCGATGCACTGGGAAACCTGATAAATTTGAAAATTTTAGATTTGAGTGACAATAAAATCACCGATATTGAACCAATTCTTGAACTTCCCCTTCTGGAATATGTGAACCTCAGTGGCAATAAAATCAGCAGCGATCAAATTAATCGTCTTGAAGAACTGGACATAGACGTTGACATTTAAGATTTTTACCCGGATTCTCAAAAAGTAAAACTCAAACCCCAATTCGTTTTACTACTTCTTTTTCCGGTTCAAACACATACGCATGACAGAAAAACTGACTTCTGTCATTTTTTTTCTATATTTGGAACCGCAAAAAAAACCGGCACCAAAATTCAGAACTTTTGCCGATTATTATTGTTGATTTTTGTGGTAAATTGGAAAATAAATAACAACAAATAAAAATATACCAACATGTTTGACGCAGACTTAATCAAAAAAGTTTATGAGCATTTGCCCACAAGGGTAAAAAAAGCCAGAGAAAAACTGAATCGCCCTCTTACTTATGCTGAAAAAATTCTTTATTCCCACTTGTTTGAAACCCAACCTCTGGAGGTTTTCGGACGTGGAAAAGATTATGTTGACTTTGCTCCCGACAGGGTTGCTATGCAGGATGCAACGGCACAAATGGCGCTGCTTCAATTCATGAATTCAGGAAAGGAAACCACGGCAGTTCCTTCCACTGTACACTGCGACCACCTTATTCAGGCGCAGGTTGACGGAAAAACTGACCTCAGTGTGGCGTTCCATGCCAACAAAGAGGTTTTTGATTTTCTTGAATCGGTTTCCAACAAATATGGAATTGGTTTTTGGAAACCCGGAGCCGGAATCATTCACCAGGTGGTTTTGGAAAATTATGCTTTCCCGGGCGGAATGATGATTGGAACCGATTCACACACACCCAATGCCGGTGGCTTGGGAATGGTGGCCATTGGAGTTGGGGGCGCCGATGCTGTGGATGTTATGGCAGGTATGGCATGGGAACTGAAAATGCCCAAACTCATTGGTGTAAAATTAACCGGAAAATTGAATGGCTGGACAGCCCCAAAAGATATTATTCTGAAAGTTGCCGGAATTCTTACTGTAAAAGGCGGAACGGGAGCTATTGTTGAATACTTTGGCGAAGGCGCCGAATCGATTTCGGCAACAGGAAAAGGGACCATCTGCAATATGGGCGCCGAAGTAGGTGCAACAACAAGCCTTTTTGCTTACGATGAAAGTATGGAACGCTACCTGAAAGCTACAGGAAGAACTGAAGTTGCTGAAATGGCTAATGAGTTAAAAGATGTACTTTCTCCCGACCCGGAAGTATATAAAAATCCTGAAAAATATTTCGACCAGTTAATTGAAATTAACCTCTCTGAACTGGAACCTCACATTAACGGGCCATTCACTCCCGATTTGGCAACACCGGTTTCAGAAATGAAAAAGGCAGCCAAAGAAAACGGCTGGCCGCTTGATGTTTCTGTGGGTTTAATAGGAAGTTGCACCAACTCATCGTATGAAGATATTTCACGCGCCGCGTCAATTGCCAAACAAGCCGTTGACAAAGGATTGAAAGCAAAATCGGAGTTCACCATAACGCCGGGTTCAGAACAGGTCAGATACACCATTGAACGCGACGGCTACATTGATATTTTCGAACAAATGGGGGGTAAAGTTTTTGCCAATGCCTGCGGTCCCTGTATTGGCCAGTGGGCCCGGCCCGGCGCCGACAAAAACGAAAAAAACACCATCGTTCATTCGTTCAACCGGAACTTTTCCAAACGAAACGATGGAAATCCAAATACCCATGCATTTGTAACTTCGCCTGAGTTGGTAACTGCACTGGCCATTTCGGGCCGCTTAGATTTTGACCCGGTAAACGACACATTGAAAAACGAAAAGGGCGAACAAGTAAAGCTTGATCCGCCAACAGGTTACGAACTTCCGGTTAATGGGTTCGATGTAAAAGACCCCGGATACCAGGCTCCCGCAAAAGACGGTTCAAAAGTGTCGGTAGTTGTTGCACCGGATTCGAATCGTTTGCAGTTGCTCGAACCTTTTGAACCATGGAATGGAAAAAACATCTCAGGTGCAAAACTCCTGATTAAAGCATTGGGAAAATGCACCACCGATCATATTTCCATGGCAGGTCCGTGGTTGCGGTTCCGCGGGCACCTCGACAATATTTCGAATAACCTGCTTATTGGAGCCATTAATGCGTTCAATAACCAATCAAATAAGGTAAAAAACCAGCTTACCGGAGAATACAATGAAGTGCCGAAGGTGCAGCGTGCCTATAAAGCGAAAAATATTCCTACGGTAATTGTAGGTGACCACAACTACGGAGAAGGTTCTTCGCGCGAACATGCTGCCATGGAACCACGTCACCTTGGTGTTATTGCAGTTATTGTGAAATCGTTTGCCCGAATTCATGAAACCAATCTGAAAAAACAGGGAATGCTTGGTTTGACATTCGACAACGAAAAAGACTACGACCTGATTCAGGAAGATGATACCTTTAACTTTGTTGATCTGGATAGTTTCGCAACAAGCAAGCAGTTAACCCTCGAGGTTGTTCATGCTGATGGTTCAAAAGACATGATAAAACTGAACCACACCTACAACGAGCAACAAATAAAGTGGTTTAAAGCCGGTTCGGCATTGAACCTGATTAGAAAACAAAATTAAAAAAGTAGATACATGCAAAAAATCAAAGTTCAAAATCCTGTGGTAGAGCTCGACGGAGATGAAATGACACGGGTAATCTGGAATTTTATTAAGGAAAAACTAATTCTGCCTTATCTCGACATCGAATTGAAATATTACGATCTTGGGATGGAAAGCCGCGATGAAACGGATGACCAAATTACCATCGACGCAGCTCATGCCATTCAAAAATACGGAGTTGGGGTAAAATGTGCCACCATTACCCCGGATGAAGTGCGGGTGGAAGAATTTGGATTAAAACACATGTGGAAATCGCCCAATGGTACCATTCGTAACATCCTTGGCGGCACTGTTTTTCGCGAACCTATCCTCATTAAAAATATTCCGCGTTTGGTTCCGGGCTGGAAAAAACCCATCTGCATTGGCCGTCATGCTTTTGGCGACCAATACCGGGCCACCGACTTTGTAACTAAAGGAAAAGGAAAACTGACCATTTCTTTCACTCCCGACGACGGAAGTGAACCCATTTCACACGAAGTGTATCATTTTGAAGGCGACGGTGTGGCTATGGCCATGTACAATACAGATGAGTCTATTTACGGATTTGCCCGTTCGTGTATGAATCAGGCAATACTGAAAAAATGGCCGCTTTACATGTCAACCAAAAATACCATTCTGAAAAAATACGATGGCCGTTTTAAAGATATTTTTCAGGAAGTTTTTGAAAATGAATACAAGGAAAAATTTGCAGAAGCTGGCATTACTTACGAACACCGTTTGATTGACGATATGGTTGCCGCAGCCCTGAAATGGGAGGGCGGATTTGTGTGGGCCTGTAAAAACTATGACGGCGATGTACAAAGTGACACCGTGGCTCAGGGTTTTGGGTCTCTCGGTCTCATGACTTCAACGCTGGTTACTCCCGATGGAAAAACCATGGAAGCTGAAGCAGCGCACGGAACAGTTACCAGGCACTTCAGGCAACACCAGAAAGGTAATCCAACATCAACCAATCCTATCGCCTCCATTTTTGCCTGGACCCGCGGATTGGAATTCAGGGGAAAACTGGACGAAAACCAGGAATTGGTGAACTTTGCCAATGCTTTGGAACAAGTCTGCATTGAAACCGTAGAATCAGGGAAAATGACAAAAGACCTGGCGCTTATTATCCACGGAAAAAACCTGAAAGAGGAACATTACCTGACTACTCAGGGATTTTTGGAAGCATTGGATGAAAACCTGCAAAAAAAACTGGGAGCATGAAATGAGTAAAATCAAAATTACAAATGGAGAACTGAGGGTTCCCGACCAGCCTGTTATTCCTTATATTGAAGGAGATGGAATTGGAAGGGATATTACCCGTCCGACGCAAAAAGTGATTGACGCAGCGGTTGAAAAAGCCTATTCAGGGAAACGAAAAATAATCTGGAAAGAAGTATTGGCAGGCGAAAAAGCTTTTCGTAAAACCGGGAATTACCTGCCGGATGAAACTATTAAAGCATTTAAGGAATACCTGGTTGGAATAAAAGGACCGCTTCAAACACCTGTTGGTGAAGGAATACGATCTTTAAATGTTGCACTTCGTCAAACGCTTGATCTTTTTGTTTGCCTGCGACCGGTGCGCTGGTTCAAGGGTGTTCCGTCCCCCATACGCTACCCATCGTTGGTTGACATGCATATATTCCGCGAAAATACCGAAGATATTTATGCCGGAATAGAATACATGACCGGTGAAATGGATGCCAAAAAGTTGCTTGATTTTTTGGTAGGGGAGATGAAAGTTGACAAAATCCGGTTTCCTGAATCCTCATCATTTGGAATAAAACCTGTTTCAAAAGAAGGTTCTGAACGGTTAATCAGAGCTGCCATTCAATACGCCATTCATCGCCAACTTCCTTCAGTAACTTTGGTGCACAAGGGTAATATTATGAAATTTACCGAAGGTGCATTCAAAATATGGGGATATGATTTGGCTGAAAATGAATTTGGCAACCAAACTTTTACGTGGCGCCAATTCGAGAAAATAAAAGATGAAAAAGGACAGCTCGATGCTGAAAATGCTTTGGAAGAAGCACAAAAAGCAGGAAAGGTTATTATAAAAGATGTAATTACCGATGCTTTTTTACAGGAATCATTATTAAAACCTTATAACCATTCCGTAATTGCCACCATGAATTTGAATGGTGATTACATATCAGACCAGTTGGCTGCAATGGTTGGCGGAATTGGAATTTCACCCGGGGCCAACATCAACTATTTGAACGGATACGCCATTTTTGAAGCCACCCACGGAACCGCTCCTGATATTGCCGGCTCAGGAAAAGCAAATCCGAGTTCACTTATTTTATCAGGGGTGATGATGCTTGAATACTTAGGATGGTACGAAGCCGCCGAGCATGTTTACGATGCTATGGAACATGTATTTGCCAGACGAAGAGTAACTTCTGACCTTTATGCACAAATGGAAGGCGCCAAATTACTTTCAACCTCTGCTTTTGCAGACGAAATAATTAAAAACATTCATTAACAGACAATTAATAAAAAATCAAAAAAATAAAGAGTATGGAATACATTAAGTATCGTTTTTTTCAAAAAGCAAGTAAGTGCTCGAAAGAGTTTCAGCGAATCAAAAATGAATATTCAGACAAAGTAATTGCCCAGGTAACTTTGGGGCAGGTTTTTTCAGGAATGAAGGGAATTCCATTGCTGGTTACCGACACCTCGAAGCTTGATCCAAACGAGGGAATTCGGTTCAAAGGATATTCCATTCCGGAGTTGCGTGAAAAACTGCCAAAAATTTCACCCGACGGAGAACCGCTTCCTGAAGGTTTGTTTTACCTCATGCTGATTGGTGAAATTCCAACTCAGGAAGATGTTACTAACCTTTCAAAAGATTTTGCCACACGTGCACACGTGCCGCAGCATGTTTTCGATGTAATTGATGCCATGCCTAAAAACTCAAGGCCGATGACACAGTTCAGCGCCGCCATTCTTTCAATGGCCACCGAATCCATTTTCCAGAAAGCTTACCGCGCCGGCGTCAACAAAAAATATTACTGGGATTCGTTTTACGAAGATGTGATGAACCTGATTGCACGGTTACCTCACTTAGCTGCGTACATTTACCGGCGCAATTTTTACAACGATAAACACATAGAACCTAATCCGCGGCTCGACTGGGCAGGAAACCTGGCACACATGATGGGGCAGGATTCGGAAGATATACGCCGTTTGTT
Organism: Mariniphaga sp.; assembly: GCF_041687215.1. Lineage (NCBI taxonomy): Bacteria > Pseudomonadati > Bacteroidota > Bacteroidia > Marinilabiliales > Prolixibacteraceae > Mariniphaga > Mariniphaga sp. Next base: position 10,808 of record NZ_JAWLCI010000055.1, on the reverse strand, counting down.
CAGGCTTTACATGGTTATTCATGCTGATCACGAAGGGGGAAATGTTTCGGCACACACTGCACACCTTGTCGGTTCGGCGTTAAGTAATCCTTACTATGCATATGCGGCTGCCATGACCGGATTGGCTGGCCCGTTGCACGGATTTGCGAACCAGGATGTAATACACTGGATGTTCCAGATGATTGAAGACCTGGATACAGAAACACCAACTGATGAGCAAGTTGCAGCATACATTAAACAAACGCTGGAAGAAGGACGGGTAATTCCAGGTTACGGTCATGCTGTTCTTCGCAAAACTGATCCGCGATTTACTGCCCAACAGGAATTTGCTGAAAAATATATAAAAGACGATCCACTGGTAAATCTTGTAAACCAGTTATATCGTGTAGTTCCGCCAATTCTTTCCAATATTGGAAAAATTAAAAACCCGTGGCCAAACGTGGATGCCTACAGTGGTTCATTGCTTTACCATTACGGAATTAAGGAATATACATTTTATACTGTATTGTTTGGGGTTTCAAGAGCACTGGGAGTTTTGGCCTCCCTTACAAACGACCGCGTTTACGGAATGCCCATCGAACGGCCAACATCGCATCCGTTGGAATGGTTCCGCGACCAGGTGGACAAAGGAGAAAATAAAAGAAAGTGTTAAACACTTTTTGCAGGTTAAAGAAAAGTCGGTTGAAAAACCGGCTTTTTTTATAAATTCCAAAAACCACCTAATTCAAATTAAATTTCCTTCTAAAAGGTTGCGTTGAAATTCAACTTTCCCTAAATTTATTTCAAAATTCTTCAACCTGAAAATGAAAAAATTATACTTGACTTACTTTACTCTGTGGTTGTTCACGGGAAATTTGATGGCTCAAATAGCCGAACCCTTTGGCAACTTGATTTATATGGATTCGTTAACTTTTTTACCACCGGACAGTTTAATCACAATAAACAACCCCGAAAATAATGTTTGGGAAATAGGACAGCCTGAAAAAACAATCTTCAATTCTGCTAACACAGGAAAAAGAGTGATGATTACTGATTCAGTAAATTTTTATCCTGAAAATTGTAACGACTATTTCCTTATAAAGCTGCCAATTCCCGATTATTACTGGGGAGAAGCCATTCTCTCCTTTTATCATAGATATGATACGGATTCTCTGACTGATGGTGGGGTCATTGAAATTTCTTATGACAACGGCACTTCATGGATAAACATCATCAACGATAATTATCACATTGCCACCAACTTTATAGGACTTTATAATGATACTATTAAGGGAGGAGAATATGGATTTTCAGGAAAATCTGCCGGCTGGCAATATGTAGAGTTGTATTGGTGGTGGGTGGCGCTTACCGGAACAAAATCTGCTTCATCTGTAAATTATGATTCGCCGGTAATACGTTTTCGTTTTAAAAGCGATGCAGTAAATACGAATAAAGAAGGCTGGGTAATTGATGATATTGTTCTCCGTGGTTACGATGTAGGAGGCGCAATTTCTGATGTTTCCATCTTGTATCCCGTTATTTTTCCAAATCCTGCAACTGATTTTATCCATTTTAAACTTACTGATGAGTATTATCCCGGATTGTCATTTTCGTTATACAATTCACAAGGTCAACTTGCACTTACAAAACCGGTAACAGAAAGCAAAATGGATATCTCATTTTTAAAACCCGGAGTTTACCTATACAAAATTGAAAAAGATGGCGAATTTTTAAAAACTGGGACAATAATAAAACAATGATTGAGAAACTTTACATCAAAAATATGGTTTGCGACCGCTGTAAAATGGTGGTAAAAGCAGAGCTTGAAAAACTAGGCTATCAACCTGTTTCGGTGGAACTGGGTGAAGTTGTACTTGAAAAAGAACTTTCGGCAGACGAAAAGGCAAATATTGATAAAAACCTGCAAACACTTGGCTTTTCCCTCATCGACGACAAAAAAAGCCGACTGATTGAAAAAATAAAAAGCCTGATAATTGAACTGGTGCACCGGCAAAACAATCTGCTCCAAACCAATCTTTCAGATTACCTGAGCAGTCAGTTAAACCACGATTACAACTACATCACAAATCTTTTTACCGAGGTGGAAGGCACCACCATCGAAAAATATTTCATTGCCCAGAAAATTGAAAAAGTAAAGGAGCTGCTGGTTTATGATGAACTTACACTCAGCGAGATTGCCTGGCAACTGAACTACTCCAGCGTAGCCTATTTGAGCAGCCAGTTCAAAAAAGTTACCGGGCTCACACCCAGTCATTTTAAAAATATAAGGGTGCAAAAACGCAAACCGCTCGACAAGGTGTAAATCTTGTAATATTTCCGAAAAATTGTATAACAAAATTCCCCCGGCCTGTCGCCATCTTTGTATCAGTCAAATAAAAAGAAAAGAAGATGGAAACTTTCGATAAAAATTCAATGGACATTGCAAAGCAGAAAAATCGGCCGTTAATTTCAGGAAACGGTATGCAACACGGAAATAATACCGGATTCAGCACCATGAAAATGCCACACCCGAAAATGGAATTTGGCGCGGTGAAACTGGCTTTTGAAAATGCAAATGCAGAAAAAACAAAAAAGGAACTTGATAAAGGCATCAAACCTGAAAAACGTACATTCCCGGTTTTACAAATGAGTTGCGCTTCGTGTGCGGCCAGCATCGAACGCATTCTAAAAGCGCAGGAAGGAGTTGTTGATGCAGCCATTAATTTTGCAGCAGCAACCGTTTCGATTGAATACCTCCCCACTCTTGTGCAACCGGCCGGTTTGAAAAAAGCGGTGCAGGACGGTGGCTACGACCTGGTTATTGAAAGTGAAAAAAACGAAACGGAAACGCTGGAGGAGATCCATCAAAAGAAATACAGCCGGTTAAAAAAACGGACCATCGGGGCGGCTTTGCTTTCACTTCCGGTGGTAATCATCGGGATGTTTTTTATGGGAATTCCTTACGCCAACGAAATCATGTGGATTTTGTCCACTCCGGTGCTGCTCTGGTTCGGAAAAGACTTTTTCATTAATGCATGGAAGCAGGCCAGACACCGCACGGCAAATATGGACACGCTGGTGGCTTTGAGTACTGGCGTAGCTTACACATTCAGTGTTTTCAACACGCTGTTCCCGGAGTTCTGGCACCGGCAGGGATTACATGCCCATGTTTATTTTGAAGCGGCTGCCGTTATTATCACTTTCATTTTGCTGGGCCGTCTGCTGGAGGAAAAAGCCAAAGGAAACACTTCGGCTGCGTTGAAAAAGCTGATGGGCCTTCAACCCAAAACCGTAACTGTAATTACAAAATACGGAAACCAGGCACAAATTCCCATCGAGGATGTGCAGGTGAACGACATCATAGTGGTGAAGCCGGGAGAAAAAATTGCCGTGGACGGAAAAGTTACCGAAGGCAGTTCGTTTGTAAATGAGAGCATGTTGAGCGGCGAACCGGTTCCTGTGCTGAAAAAAGAAGGCGATCCGGTTTTTGCCGGTACCATCAACCAAAAAGGGAGTTTTCGGTTCAGAGCCGAAAAAGTGGGCGCTCAAACCATGCTGGCACAAATCATCCAAATGGTAAAAGATGCCCAGGGAAGCAAAGCACCGGTGCAGAAACTGGTGGATAAAATTGCTGCCGTTTTTGTGCCCGTGGTGATGGGAATTGCACTGCTGGCATTTGCGGTCTGGATTATTTTTGGCGGCGAAAACGGGTTCACCCAGGGACTGCTGGCCATGATTACCGTTTTGGTCATCGCCTGTCCGTGTGCACTCGGTTTGGCCACACCAACTGCCATTATGGTGGGCATTGGAAAAGGCGCGGAAAAAGGAATCCTGATTAAAAATGCCCAAAGCCTTGAACTGGCTAAAAAGGTAAATGCGGTGGTACTCGATAAAACCGGAACCATTACTGAAGGGAAACCCGAAGTTACAGACATCCGGTGGCTGAATTATGATGATTTCGGAAAACAAATGCTATTCAGCATGGAAAAACAATCGGAACACCCGCTGGCAGAGGCTGTGATAAATTATTTCGGAAATCTGGAAACTTTGCAGCTCGCTGATTTTGAAAGCATAACCGGAAAAGGAGCAAAAGCATCGGTGCAAAATAATACATGGTTTGTGGGCAACAAGCGGTTGCTTGACGAAAACAACATTCAAGCCGATGCCACATTGTTTGAAACAGCCGAGGCCTGGAGCAACGAAGCCAAAACGGTGATTTGGTTTGCCGATTCAGAAAAAGCGCTGGCTGTGATTGCCATTGCCGATACCATAAAAAAAACCTCGCAAGCTGCAATCAACCGTTTGCAGAAAGCAGGCATTGAAGTATATATGCTTACCGGCGACAACGAACAAACGGCAAATGCCATTGCCACACAAGCCGGAATCAAAAGGTTTAAAGCGGGTGTTTTACCCGAACAAAAAGCAGAATTCATAAAAGAACTGCAGAACGAAGGAAAAACAGTGGCCATGGCGGGCGACGGCATTAACGACAGCACCGCGCTGGCACAGGCCGACGTGAGCATTGCCATGGGCAAAGGCAGCGACATTGCCATGGATGTAGCCGCCATGACCATCATCTCATCCGATTTAAACAAAATTCCCGAAGCCATCAAACTTTCCAAACAAACCGTAAAGGCCATCCGCCAAAACTTGTTCTGGGCATTCATTTATAACGTCATTGGAATTCCCGTGGCAGCCGGAATTCTTTACCCGTTTACCGGATTTCTGCTGAACCCGATGATTGCCGGGGCGGCCATGGCCATGAGCAGCGTAAGTGTGGTAAGTAACAGCCTCAGATTGAAGTGGAAAAAATAAAGTTGATGTTATGATTTGATTTTTCTGTAACTTTAGTGAGCTTTTTCCAACTTACGGAAAAAGAGAAAATTAATAACCAAAAAATCAACATCATGGCACAGCAACCAACCGAAAACGACATCTGCTGCCCAAAATTCGAACCGACTCCGTGGGATGAAAAAGTCTTTACCTGGGAAAACAAAAAATTCATAAAAGACAGCGTTTTTACGTTGTTTTACATGCCGGTAAACTTTGGAAGCATCATGCGCAAAATGAACAAAAAAGTGGAAGATGCTCAGGCAAAAATTCCTGACTGGCTCTGTCTTTCTGACCACACTTCAGCATGGAACATGGATTTGTACCTGGCAGTGGACAAGGTCATTCCCAATGCTACAAGCCTGACCATGAGCGGAACTTATGTTACCAAATTGTATGAAGGGCCTTTCAGGGAAACCGGCAACTGGAGCAAAAATTTTGAATTGTGGTGCAAAGAAAGAAACTACAAACTGGTTAAAACCTACATGTGGTACACCACCTGCCCGAAATGCGCCAAAAAGTACGGCAAAAATTACGTGGTGCTGGTGGCAGAAATTGAAAAGAAATGAGTTCAGTAAAACTAAGACACTTCCGGTTGGATGATGCACCGCGACTGGCCGACCTGGCAAATAACATAAAAATAGCAGTGAATTTGAGAGATGGATTTCCTCATCCCTACTCCCTGGCCGATGCCGAAAACTTTATTAAAATGTGCATGGACCAGAACCCCACTCAGGCATTTGCCATCGAATACAATGGCGAATATGTCGGAAACATCGGGCTACATCCGGAAACCGATGTTTACCGGAAATCAGCCGAAATAGGCTATTTCCTTGGGGAGCCTTACTGGGGAAAAGGAATTATGACACAGGCTGTAAAACAAATGGTGGAATACGGTTTTGCAAATCTGGATATTGTGCGCATTCACACCGGTATTTTTGAGTACAATACGGCTTCACAGCGGGTACTGGAAAAGTGTGGTTTTAAAAAAGAGGCCGTATTTGAAAAAGCCATTTTCAAAAATAACCGGCTTTGGAACGAAGTGAGGTATGCTTTGCTGAAAGACGATAAGTAACCATTAATTTGAAAAATACAACTTGTTTTCAAGCTTTTTAAAAAATAAATTCATTTTTGGTGCAAGTATTTTCAGATTGTTGTGTCCAAAGGTTACAAACAATTTAAAAAATAGAAAACATGAAAAAATTATTTTTGTCTTTAATGGTTCTTGGAGGATTTATTTTACTCGGAACAAATGTTGCTGAAGCGCAAAATGTAGGTTCAAAAAAAGTACAAACCACCCAAACAGCCCAATCCGGTTTTGTTGACACAAACAACGATGGAATCTGTGACAATTACAACGGTAGCCAGCCCGGAAAAGGACTTGGCCCGGGAAACGGCCAGGGTGTTGGTCGCGACAAAGGTAAAGGACTGGGTAAAGGTTCCGGCTTAAGAGATGGTAGCGGAAACGGACAACGTCGCCTCGACGGAAGCGGAGCCGGACGTAACAAAGGCAACGGCCAGCAGTTGCGCGATGGCAGCGGAGGTAATTGCCCAACACCTTCAAAATAAACTAGAGTTTGTTCAAATCAAAAAAACCGGTGTGATTCGTCATGCCGGTTTTTTTTTGAAAACAAATTTGCCATTTTTATAGCATTTGTTCAATGAAAATAGATTTACAGCAAGGAGCTAAGGGTGGCTGGAGACTTGCTTCTACTTCGCGCTGATATTGGCGTGCTTGGTTGTATTTCCGCACTGAAAGATTGGAAAAAATAAGAAATCCCCGTGAAATTATTTCATGTATAATTTCACGGGGTAAATCACATTAAAGTTTGTAAACTTTATCAGAACTTTCTTTCACCATATTCCGCATATCCACAATCATTTTGGAATGTTGCTGAATGAATTCCACATCGAAAGCAGCATGGTTGGTAGTGAGTACTACTACGTCAGCATTTTCCAATGTTTGTGGAGTCAGTTCAACTGAGTGGTATGCTTTTCCATCGTGGGTGCGGGCCACAGGTATAAACGGGTCGTGGTAAATTACTTCGCCGCCTTTGTGTTCCACAATCTCCATAATTTCCAGTGCAGGCGATTCGCGTTCGTCGTTGATGTTGGGTTTGTAAGCTACGCCCAGGAACAGCACCTTGCTGCCGTTTACCGCTTTTTTGTGACGGTTGAGGGCAGTGGCTATTTTAATGTACATATAGTGGGGCATGCGCATGTTAATGTGCCCGGCGGTGTGTATCATGGAAAGATCGAAGTTGTACTTTTTGGCAATGTGTTCCAGGTAGAACGGGTCGAGAGGAATGCAGTGCCCGCCAATGCCGGGTCCGGGATAAAACGCCTGGAATCCGAACGGTTTGGTTTTGGCCGCGTCAATCACTTCCCAGATGTTGATGTCCATTTTACCTGCCAGCAGCGCCAGCTCGTTTATAAGGCTGATGTTTATCAGCCGGTAGGTGTTTTCGAGAATTTTCACCATTTCGGCCACGCGGGGTGAGCTTACAGCGTGTATATGGTCGATGGCTTTTTTGTATAAGACTTCACCTATTTCGAGACCATCGGGAGTCATGGCTCCCAGTACTTTGGGTGTGTTCCTTGTGTGGAACGATTTGTTACCCGGGTCAACGCGCTCGGGAGAGTAGGCGAGCCAAAAAGCCTCACTCAATCCTCCCGAAGGGTTGAAGTTGGAATTGCTGTTGTTATCGGCAGATCCCTCACCGTGCTGCGTTTCGTTCGGGATGACAGCTTTGAAATGGGGATTGGTTTTCAGGTTTTCCTCTATAATCGGGAGCATCACCTCTTCGGTGGTGGTGGGGTAGGTGGTGCTTTCGAGGCTGATGAACGTACCGGGTTTCATGTAGCGGCCAATGTCGGTGCAGGCGGCTTCAATGAAACTCATGTCGGGCTTTTTGAAGCGATCGAGTGGGGTGGGCACGGCAATAATAAGAGCGTCGCACTCTGCCATTCGGGTAAAATCGGTGGTTGCCGACAGCTTCAGCTTGTCCACTACCACTTCACGAAGCACGGCATCGCGGATATCGCCAATGTAGTTTTTTCCATGATTAATACTGTCTACTTTTTCGGGATTTTTGTCGAACCCGAGGGTTTTTACGCCGGCTTCGGCAAAGTTTACCGCCAAAGGCAGACCAACGTATCCGAGGCCTATGATACCAACAATTTCGTTGTTGGCGGCGATTTTTGAGAGGATGATTTCTTTGTGATTCATGTGTTTATTTTTAGTTGGCAAAGATAAGGAAATTGATAAATTGCGAAAATGATTAATTGAATTGCTGATGGTTTATGTTTTTTTAAAACGGCCAGAAATAGGGGATAAGTAAAACGCTTAAAATAAATGCAATAATCTGCATAGGAGTGCCAACCCGCAAAAAGTCGGTTGCTGAATATTTTCCTACGGCTTTAATAATCAAATTTGAGCGGTATCCGCGGGCGGTAACAAAACTGGAAGCACCTGCAATGGCAATAGCTACAAAAAACGGACGGGAATCAACACCAAGCAACTGGGCTGCCATTGCTGCAATAGGAAAAACCAGAGCCACCGCTGCATTGTTTGTTAAAATTTCGGTTAACACTGATGTAATTAACCAGATAATGGCCAGCACTCCCGAGGGGCCGATGGATCGTACAATACTTATAGCGTCGGCCGCAAGTAAATTGGCCACTCCTGAATTCTGAATGCCTTTACTTATTGCAAAAGCCGAAGCAATGGAAATAATCATATCCCAACTTACGGATTTGGTGTAGTTCTGTTGGGGTAAAATTTTCAGCCAGATGAGCAACAAAGCGGCAATTGCCACATAAAAGAAAATGTTCAGCCGCATGCCGTAACCATAGGAAACAATTTCGTTGATAACAATGGCTGCCACCATTGCCAGCAGAATAATGAGCGCCAGCCATTTTACCCGGGTACCTTTATCTTGATGCAAATCACGAAGGTAGTTCACCAGGTAAAACATTTGTGAGGAGCCCCAGGTTTCGTAAAAATTTTCGGTGGAAAGCAGCACCACATTGTCGCCTACCTTCAGTTTTAAATTGTTGAGGTTGTCGGTAATTCGTTCACCGTTACGGTGAACTGCCAGCACAACGGCATTAAACTGCTCGAAAAAGCTGAATTCAGTAACGGTTTGCCCCAGCCACGGGAACCTGGGCGAAAGTACTACTTCATATTGTTTCAGATTTTCTGGCTTTACGTGGCCGAGGTATTCCATTCCCTTCAGTTTAACCTCTTTATGAGCGAGGATGTAGTTAAGATTGCCGGAACTTCCGGTTACCAGAATATTGTCATTCCTAAACAGTTTGATGCTGCTTATGCCGGGGGTCAGTATTTTATTGTTCCGGGCAACAGAGTGTACCTTCAATCCTGCGAGTCCTTCAATTTTATTGTTTATTACTTCCTTTCCAATCAACTGACTGCCTTCAGTAAGTTGAAGGTTATAGTAATAATCTTTACCTTCGGATGGTTTTTTGGCGAATTTGATTTTTTCACCGGGTAAAAGCCAGTTTCCGAAAACTGCCATGTAAATTAACCCGAAAATGGAAATAAAAAGACCGATTTTGCCCAGTTCGAACAGGTGAAAACCTGCTTTCCCCGATTCAAGCATCAGCCCGTGTACCACCAGGTTCGACGATGTGCCGATAAGCGTACACATTCCTCCGAAAGTGGCAGCAAAAGAAAGGGGTATTAAAAACTTTTTGTACGAAAGTTTCATGATTTCGGCCCAGCGAATAAGGATAGGAGCGAAATTAACAACAATGGGCAGGTTGTTCAGGAAAGCCGAAAAGAATGCCACAGGTAACATCAAACGGGGTAACATAAACGCCATCGGATTTCTTTTTCTTGGCAGATAAGCTTTGGCAAGCCGGGCCATCAATCCCGACTGTTTTATACCTTCGTTTACAAGGAACAGCACAGCAATGGTAATCAGCCCGTCGTTTGAAAAACCGGCAATCAGTTCCTGGTCTGTAATTACACCGGTTGCCATAAAAACTACTGCCGCACTAAGCAGAATCAATCCGGGGCGCATGGCATCTGTTAAAAATGCAACCACCAGAAAAAGAAAAACACCAAGGACAATTAAGGCTTCGAATGTCATGAACTAAAAGTACTATTTTGAATTAATATTTTGGAATATTCAATAAAAATTACTGTGGTATTTACATGGCTTCGCATTATCAGTTGCATGTGCATTGTTCTGTATTATAATTTCCGGACAATAATTGAGCGATAATATTTCTTAAAAAAATAGTGCGGCAAATATAAATATGAAATGAAGAACAGGAAAAAAATGAGAATAAAATTTGTTTTTAATTGAACCCTTATTCTTTGTGTTTGAGGGTTTAAATACAACTTTTTGTTTTGTTTGACAACCACAAAAGAACATTGAAGGTAAAGTGTTTGTTAAAATTTTGCTGATTTTTTATACGAAATTTAAAATTCTTTATACATGATGAATAAACTGCTTTTAAAAACGCTTCCGCTTTCAAATGTAAATGCAGCTTTGCTCCTTTTACGAGTTGGAGTTTCGCTGATGATGCTTACACATGGTTACCCAAAACTGATGCGTTTTTTCGCTGATGAACCGATTTCATTTACTTCCATATTGGGGTTGAGTGCGGCTGTTTCGCTGGCACTTGCCGTTTTTGCTGAATTTGTTTGTTCTCTTTTTATTATTTTGGGAGTGGGAACGCGGCTGGCAAGTATTCCGCTCATTGTAACCATGGCGGTTGCTGCATTTCATGTTCATGCCGATGATCCGTTTTCAAGGAAAGAGAAAGCGCTTCTTTTTTTGCTGATTTATCTTGTTTTGCTTTTCACTGGCGGAGGTAAATACTCTGTTGACCATCTCTGGAGTCGAAAACGAATTAAAAGACGAAGGTAAAACCTGATGTTCGATTTTAAATTTTTGTGGGGGAATCAAAAAAAAGCACCATAAATTTCGAATTTACAGTGCTTTCTTGAAACGTGCCCAGTAAAGGAC
>NZ_JAWLCI010000054.1:20236-33032 GCF_041687215.1 Mariniphaga sp. | reverse complement strand
CCGCGCGATTCCAAAAACGAAGCCACTCCTTTGTAACGAGGTTTTCCATCTACATAATTCAGGTAATCGGACTGAGTGAATTCATTAAACGGTTCATTATGTTTTTCTTCGCGCATGTGCAGGTACTCATCGAACATTTTTTTCCAGGCGGCTGTGTGTGTCATGGCTGTTTTGGTAATTACGCCATCAAGATCGAAAATAACCGCATCAAACTCAGGAAATTGTTTTTCAGTCATGATATATTTATTTAAGACCGTTAATTTTCAGTAGATCAGAGAAATGAGTATTGAACTGTTCAAAATTCATCGGATAAGTTTCCCCCATCGTATTTTGATATTTCGAGCAGAATGATTCAAAATGAAATTTAGCCTGATGAATGTTATTCATTTGCCGTAATACCCAAACCTGCAACCAGGTAGCTTCATCGCTCAAATCGTCGTATTCCAGAATTCGTTTGGCCAAAGCATCCATTTTGGGTAATTCGTTGGTGTTATTATAATAAACGGCCAGTTTTAAAAGATTGTCAATTACCTGATTTCCTGTGTATCCTCTTATTTCATCGAGCCAGTCCCAATTCAACCCTTTTAAAAACCGGCCATTTTTTACCAGATGGAAAAAGGCTTCAAGTTGGGTTTTGTCCATTCCGCCTGAAATCTGGCAAAGTTTGTAAGCTTCGGCATAATCGCAAAAAAATGATTTTTCGGTTTTTGCCAGTAAATGCCCGTTTTGAGTGACTATTTCAACACCATCAAATTTTTGTAATATTTTACGTAGTTTATTCAACGTTACCGCGCGGTTATTGGAAACTTTTTTTGCCGGAAGACCACTCCAAAGCTGTTCATCAATTTCAGAAACCGAAGCTCCGTTTTGATTTTTTAAGGTTGCAATCAGGATAAACAAAAACAACTCTTTTACTTTTGGTGTGAATAGTGCCGAAATATCATTGCCATCGCGGTCAATGGCTTTAAACCCTCCAAAAAGACGAACCTGATTTGCTGCATTTTTTTCGGGAACCCAAACAGAATTGCCCTTCATTACAGTTTTCTTTTTTCGAAAAATGAAATACAGAATTACTGCAACAATAAAAATTGCAATAAGAACCAGTGACGTTATAAGTGCCTTTCCCTCCGTTAATCTTTGGGTTGATTTGGATTCTTCCACCGTTTTAACTTCTTCATTCAGCGCCAACCGGGTTATTTCTTCGGATCCCAGCGGTCGGTTCCAGAAGTGCAAATCATCAATGTAACCCCGCAAACTTGCACCCTGCGAAAGTGCGCTCCCCAAATGAATATCGGCGGTACCCGAAAAAGGTGGATGCCCTTCGGAACTGCCAATATTCCGGCCGTTTAAAAAAATGGCTTGTTCACCGGTTTCAAGAATGTACCGCCAAACTATGTGGTACCAAATATTGGGTTCCAGTTTTTCTTCCGAAATATAATCGTTTGCCCATAGCCCAAAATAGGGATGGCCCGATCTCAGAATCAAATGAAGTCCGCGGCGGTATTCACTTTCGTAGTTTCCTAACACAGCGTTGTCACCAAACTCCAAAATTTCACTGAATTTCACAAAACAACTTACCGTAAAACTGCTGTTTCTAAGCCCAAAAACTTCCGGAGATCCAAGGTTTACATTCGAGTTTTCAGGAAGGCGCAAAACGGTTCCGCGCTCAATATCCTGACTAAATGAATAGTTTTCTCCTGAATATGTTTTTTCAGGAAATAAAACATTCTGAATTTCCTCATCGAAATGAAAATTGCCTGTAAGTCCCTGGCTGAGGCTTAATGGATTTGCCATAATCTGATAACTCTCAGGAACTTCCATCTCTCCGGTTACAATAATTTGTTCAGGTGTCATTCGGTAACCTGGCACAAAAGGGGTAAGGGTTAATTCATCTCCGCCACGGTAAGGAAAACTAAACCGGCCTCCTGTAACGGAAACCTCCGGGTTTTTCCAATAAACTTTCTCAAATGTTTTTCCTGCTCCCCTTATGGTTCCTGTTATCCAGGTAAATGAATTTAATTGTGAAATAATAAAATTGAAATTTAAAATTTCTTCTCCAACAAAAATAAAATTCGGTTTTTTACCATAACGTGTCCAGCTTTCGAGTAAAAAATTGATATAATCCGGAACCAGGTTTTGAATATTGCTACCGGGAATCGAATTGACCGGCAGATTTTCAAAATCTTGAATCAGAAACAGCTCCAGGTTGGTTTTGTTGTTTTTTCCTGTTTTTGCCATTTCTGCTGATATTTGGAAGATATAATCATCTGTAAAATGTATTGTTCGTCCCGGATTTTCAACATTTCCTGAAACAAAAAACAAAACACGTCGATTGGCTTGTATCAGGTAATCCATTGTTGGCCAGGCCTCTCCCCGGGGGAGGTAGAAAATTTGTGATGCAATTTCCGAATGGCTGATGATGGAATCAAGAACCCGCATTTCTCCTTCAAAATGAATAAAAACAGGAATAACCTTTGCTGAGTCTGCTGTTATAAACTGATTTATTTTTTCAAGAATTGAAGTGAAACTATATTGGCTGCCTGCAAGTGAAATTTCACCATTTTCTTCGGTTAAACTAAACTGCATTCCTGAATTGTTGTTCGATTCCAAAAAGTCCAATAAACGCTGGTTGTTAAAGTTGGAAGGCTGAATTTTTGCAATCAGAAATGAAGTTTCTGAAAATTCTTTTGCATAAGATTTTCCGGATAAAAACAATAAAGCTAATACCAATGGAAACACAAGGAGGTTACAGAATTTTACTTTGTTACTCATAAAAAATTAATATGCCTTCAACCTTAATTCCGAATTATTTTCAGCTCAAAAATAAACTTTTCCGGGAAAGTTTTCTTCATTTTTCATTTTTTTATGATTTTTTTAATGAAATGAAATTCAATAGAATAAATAAAAAATTAATTGAAAATTAAGGAATTGGTAAGTTTTAGATACATTGACTGTTAATAACGAGATAATAGCTGAATTGTATTATTGATGAAAATACAGTAAAAATGTCTGGTAAAATTAGTCGAAAGCATTATTTGATTTTTATTGTGGGCGGTTTGTCCGCAATATTATTTTTGGCGCTTTCCCAAAAAACCATTGAATATACTTCAACAGATGAATTTTGTGCGGCTTGCCATGCTCATCCTCATGCCGATGCCACATTTTTACTTTCGGCACATAACAGTAACCGCTCCGGTGTATCAGCCAAATGTGTCGATTGCCACCTTCCTCCTGAAGATCAAGGTGCTTATTTCCTATACCGAAAAGCTTACCATGGCTTTCATGACCTGTATGTTTTTATGACCAAAGATATGGATGAAATAGACTGGGAAGCCAAACGTACGGTCGAAGCATCAAAACGTTTCGTTTATGAAGATGGTTGCAAAAAATGCCACACCAATCTATTCCCTGCAACTTTAGATGCACTGGGTGCCGAATCGCATTTGAAATACCTTCGTGATCCTGAAAATAATTCATGCGTGAAATGTCACCTTAATGTTGGCCATTACAGGGGTGAAGCAACGCTAACCATGGAAGAAACAGTGGTTTCTCCTGAAGAATTGTTCAACGAACCAGCCACTGTTACTGCATTTGAAGATTTTTCCGAGAAAATTCCGGGCACAACAGTTTCCTTTAATATGAAAGCCATTGAAGGCGGGCAGTTTAACATGGGAAGCCCCGCAGACGAGCCCTACCGAAGACCAGATGAAGGACCGGTTCGTGATGTGGAAGTGAAGAGTTTCTGGATGGCAGAAATAGAAGTGACCTGGAATGAATACCTGGCATTTTTTAATGCCACCAGTTCGCAAGGAAGGAAGGAGGCGGATGCGGAGGTTGATGAAGAGGTTGATGGCATTTCCGGAGCTACTCCTCCATGGGGAGCACCTGACCAGGGTTGGGGAATGGGATCCCGCCCGGCCATTACCATGACACACCATGCAGCCGAAACCTATTGCCGCTGGTTAAGCAGTGTAACCGGGAAAAAATACCGGCTTCCAACCGAAGCTGAATGGGAGTATGCCGCACGTGGCGGCACTACCGGACCTTACTTTTTTGAAGGATCTCCCAAAGATTTTGAACGTGACGGACTTTGGAACAAAATATTTGGACCTGATACTGCGGTAATAAATACGTATGTAATTTACCAGGAAAACAGTCCGTACCGAACGCAACCACCTTTGCTTGTCAACCCCAATCCTTTTGGGCTGAAAAACATGCTGGGCAATGTGGCTGAATTTTGTCTCGATTATTACGACCCGCAGGTTTATGCAAAATATCCACAAGGTGTTGTAAAGAATCCGAGAGGGCCACGTGAAGGTTTGGAACATGTTATAAGAGGCGGTTCATTTAAGAATACTGCGAAGGATTTAAGAATTGCCCGGCGCGATTTTACCCGAACCAAAGAGTGGCTGGAAACAGATCCGCAGATACCTAAAAGTATTTGGTGGTATTCCGACTGCAATCATGTTGGTTTCAGGGTTATTTGTGAATACAACCAGGAAGAATTGAATGCAGAAACAACCAAAAATTAAAATACCATGGAAAAAAATCAACTTTCGCGCAGGAATTTTCTGGAAAGATCGGCACTTATCGGCGCCGCCGGACTGGCTGGCATAAGTGCGCTGAATTCCTGCAGCAATAAAAGTAAACCGGTTGATTACACCTTTCCTCCGCTTTTAAACAAGGCTCCCGATGGAGCGAAATTACGTGCAGGACTTGTCGGCTGCGGAAATCGTGGCACCGGCGCTGCACTCAATTTTCTGGCTGCCGGAAACGACCTGGAACTGGTTGCCTTGGCTGATGTTTTTGAAGACAAAGTTTGGGATTGCCATTCCAAACTTGAAAAACAAAAAGTTGAAGTGCCAAAAGGAAACTGCTTTTGGGGTTTCGACTCCTATAAAAAGTTGCTGGATGTTGATTTGGACGTGGTAATTCTGGCTACTCCGCCACACTTTAGACCGGAACATTTCGATGCAGCCATTCAGGCAAAAAAACATGTTTTTATGGAGAAACCTGTTTCGGTAGATGCGGTTGGTGCACGGCAAATAATTTCAACTTCAAAAAAGGCTGAGAATATGGGACTTACTGTGATTACGGGCACCCAACGCCGCCACCAACGCGATTATGTGGAAACATACCGGCAGGTAGCTTCAGGAGCTATCGGCGAGATAACTTCGGCAAAAGCCTGGTGGCTGCAGTCGCATGTTTGGTTTCGTACCCGCGAAGAAGGCTGGAGCGACATGGAGTATATGCTTCGGAACTGGAACAACTTCTGCTGGCTTTGTGGCGACCACATTCTGGATACCCATGTGCACAATATAGATATTGTAAACTGGTTTTTGGGAAAAAATCCTGAAAGTGCCATTGGATTCGGGGGCAGAGTAAGGCGTCTTACCGGTGATCAATACGATTTTTTCAGCATCGATTTTGAATTTGGAAAAGGTGTTTTTTCGCACAGCATGTCACGCCAGATTGACGGCTGTGCAAATACTCTGGGCGAATTGGTGATGGGAACCGAAGGCTACACAAACTGTAAAAACACCATCTACAATCCCGATGGAACCATTAAATGGCAATATGAATATCCGAAGAACAAAGACGGAAAATCTACAGGAATTGTGGAAGTCTCGCCTTACGTTCAGGAACATATTGATTTGGTAACAGCTATTCGGACCAACAAACCGGTGGTAGAAGCAGAACGGACTGCTGTTTCCACGCTAACCGCAATAATGGCCAGAACGGCTGCTTATACCGGTCAGAAAGTTACCTGGGAAGACATGATGAATTCGACGGAGCGCCTTGGGCCTGAAAAATATGAAATGGGGTCTGTGGATATGGAATTTCCTGTTCCATTACCGGGAACTCAGCATAAAACTTAAACAATAGATTATGATTTCGGTCGTCATTCCATTATTTAACGAAGAACTGTTGGTAAAACGGTTACTTTCTGAACTCTGGGAGTCTTTGGAAAAAACAGGGGAAGAGTTTGAAGTTGTTTGTGTTGACGATGGCAGTACCGATAACACATTAAAAAAGCTGCTGAAAATTCGGGAGAAAAACAGTCAGCTTAAAATTGTTTCCCTTTCGAGAAATTACGGACTGCAACCGGCTATGACAGCCGGTATTGATTTTGCCAAAGGAGATTATGTGGTCATTATGGACGGCGATTTTCAGGATCCGCCAGACCTTGTTCCTGTGCTTTTTGAAAAGATAAAAGCATCAGGTGCCGACATTGTTTCTGCAGTACGCGAGGCCCGTAATGAAAAGTTCACAAAAAGGGTTTACATTAATATTTTTCACCGCATTTTCGATCGGCTTACCGGTGGGCAGCAGGTAGCGCAAACAGGTAATTTTTGTATTCTTAATAAAAAGGCTCACCAGGCTATGCTCAGGTTTTCTGAGCGAAACAGGTATCTCCCGGGTATAAGGAATTTCATCGGATTCAAACATGAATTTATTTTGTACGATCGGCCTGACCGAACCGAAGGTGAAGCTAAAATGAGTCGCCGAAAACTTTTTGCCCTGGCCACCGACGCCATTTATTCTTTTTCAAAATGGCCCATTAAAATTTGCCTGATTCTTGGAATTCTGGGTGTACTGATATTTCTGGCTGCCATAATTTATACAGTAGCGTCAAAAGTCCTGGGACTTGCACCTATCGGCTGGTCTTCCATGTTTTTGGCCATTAGTTTTTTTGGTTCGGTACAGCTCACATTTTTAGGATTAATTGGTGAGTATATTTACCGCATTTTTAAAGAAGTTCAAAACCGGCCACTCTATTTTGTTCAGCAAATTTATGAGTAGCGGAGTTCACATATTAACTGCAAAGAATGCCTTTGTGATATTAATGATTTTATTGGCAATAGTACTGGCATTCCTGGCTCCCAGGGCAGCAGTTAATGTGGACGAACAATTGCACTATCCTCATGCAAAAAAAGTGGTGAACTGGTATTTCACTTTCGGTGCCGATGAAAGTTGCCTTATTACACCACAAACCAACCTGAAATATTACGGACAATCTGTTGATAATTTTACGGCACTTGTTAACCGGGTTTTCAAAATTGAAAATGAGTTTCTGACCAGACATTACACCGGGGCCGTCTTTTTTTGGTTGCTGATATTTTTTTCCGGATTGCTTGCACAAAGATTATCCGGTTCCTGGCACGTAGCAGTTTTTGCTGTGCTGGCTTTGGTATTTATGCCGCGACTGGCAGGTCAGGCATTTGGAAACCTGAAAGACATTCCTTTTGCAACCGGTTACATGGCAGGTTTGTACCTGATCATCCGGTTTTTAAAAGAATTACCCCGTCCCACCTGGAAAACAACTGTCTTGCTTGGACTGGCCATTGCTTTTACCGTTTCCGTGCGGGCTGGCGGATTTATTCTTTTTGCCTATTTAGGATTGAGTATCATTATATATTTTGTTTTGAAGCCTTTTTACCTGAAACAAATAGTTTCAACTAAACCCGTTTTTGTAAGGTTGTTGGGCCAGGGGGCAGTAATTCTGCTGATTGGTTATTTTGCCGGATTGCTGTTCTGGCCCTATGCCTTGCAAAATGTTTTGGTTCATCCGGTAGAAAGCCTTGGAGTAATGGAGCATTACAAAGTGAGTATTCGTCAGGTTTTTGAAGCGGAACTTTTGTGGAGCACTCAATTGCCCTGGTATTATTTGCCTAAGTGGATGCTCATTTCAACACCTGTAATTATTTTGGCAGGTTTTATATTTTTTTTGTGGTTTTTTTTCAGAAATATTTTTACTAAAAGTGAAGGAATACAACAATTTATGAGCGAAGGATTTATATTATTTGCCTTTATTTTTCCTTTCATTTATGTAATTGCAATTGAGTCCAACTTGTATAGTGGAGTCAGGCAAATGTTGTTTATTTTGCCTCCGGTTGCAATTCTTTCAGTAATTGGAATATTCAGATTAATAAAATTAGTTGAGAAGCGAAACAGAAAAATTTCGTATGCTGGATATGCCTTTTTTTTTATTGTGCTGGTTTTGCCTTTAAAACATCAGGCGTCCACCTTTCCGGTTGATTATGTGTATTTTAACTCGTTGATTGGCGGAAACAATAATGCCTGGGGAGATTACGAATACGATTACTATTTTCATGCAATAAAAGCACCTGCTGAAGATTTAATTGAGTTGGCGGATGGGAAAGAGATTACTGTGGCAATGAATTGTAATTTGTCGAATTACTTTAAAAATCACACCAACATCAAATACGAATATACTCGGTTTTTGGAGCGTAGTTCAAAAAATTGGGACTATGGAATTTTTGGCTTGAATTATTTGCATCCCTTTCTGCTTAAAAATAATAACTGGGCACCTTCCGGCATTTTAAAAACTTATTTTCATCATGGAAATCCGGTTGCTGTGCTGGTAAAAAGAACAGATAAAACAGATTTTCGGGGAATTTCTGAAATAAAAAACGGAAATTTGCAGGAAGGAATTTGTTTGCTGGAAGTAGCAATAGAACAAGATCCGAAAAATATTTGGTTGTTTGTAAATTTGGCGAAAGCAAAACTGGAAACCGGCGACTTGTCCGGTTTTGAGGAATATTTTAAGAGAGGAAAGGAAATACATTCTTATTTTGAACCGTTATTTTTGGTTGAGGCAATCTATTTTTATCGTATTGAAAAGTATGAAGAGTCGCTTGCCGTTTTAACTAATTTGTTTGAAATAAACCCAAGATATCTTCCGGCTGAAAAGTTGCTCGAAGACGTAAAAAAGAAGTTGAATTGAAAAAGTATAACCTTAAAATTGAATAGAAATGAAAACATTAAAAAGATTTATTGCAACAATTGTTACCGGTATTTTGAGTGTTCCCTATTTGCTGATGGCGCAGGACGAAGGGACTTACATTGACAATCTGGGAGTTCAGGACAGTTCCTACATGGAGCAGGACCTGCTTGCCGAAGGGGCAAAAAGTTCGGGTTCGGGTACTACTGTCATAATCATTGTTGTTATAGTTATTGTAATTGCTGCGGTGGGATACCTGGCTATGAAGAAAAAGAAAAAATAGGAATTTTGGTGTTTTCCTGAAAAACCTACCCAATGGGTGGGTTTTTTTTTGCCCGGAATTGGACAAAAAAAAAGGCAGCTTCTACAAGCTGCCTCAAAGCCATGAAAACAATTAAACAATGTTCAGAAAACAGAAAACTAGAAACAATTAAATCGTCATAATATCTTTTTCTTTAGCTACCACTAAAGTATCAACTTTTTTCCCAAAATCATCAGTAAACTTTTGAACTTCTGCCTCCGCATCCTTTTCAATGTCTTCCGACAAACCTTCTTTCAATAATTTCTTCAAACTTTCATTTGCATCTTTTCTGGCTGTGCGGATGCTCACTTTTGCAGTTTCACCTTCCTGACCGGCCTGTTTTACCAGTTGTTTTCTTCTTTCTTCGGTTAATGCCGGAATGTTTACCCGGATAATTTCACCGTTATTTTCAGGATTGAAACCCAAATTCGCTGCTAATATAGCTTTTTCTATAACAGGAATCAAATTTTTTTCCCAGGGTTGAATGGCAATTGTCCGGGCATCGGGTGTACTTACATTGGAAACCTGGTTGAGAGGTGTGAGTGAGCCGTAGTAATCGACCTGAACACCATCAAGCATTGCAGGTGAAGCTTTACCTGCCCTGATGTGTATCAGTTCTTTTTCGAGATGCGCTATGGCATCCCGCATTTTTTCCTTACAATGGTCTAAAATAAAATCTACTTCTTCTTGCATTGGTCAAGCAATGTATTTCCAACTTTTGATCGATAGCAAATATAGAAAAAATATATTTACACGAAAATTTTTTGATTTATTTTGTTTTGTCGCACATTAAAAATGTCTTTAATACACAATAGTTCCGATATTTTCACCGGTAATTACTTTTTTCAGATTGCCTTTTTCATCCATGTTAAATACCAGCACAGGAAGGTTGTTTTCTTTACACAATGTGGTTGCAGTAAGGTCCATTATACGCAGGTTCCGTTTGTAAATTTCATCGAAACTGATTTTTTCAAATTTTTTTGCTTCGGGGTCTTTTTCGGGGTCTGCCGTGTAAACTCCATCAACCCTGGTACCCTTAAACATAATTTCAGCTTCTATTTCTATTGCCCGCAATGCGCTGGCTGTGTCTGTAGTAAAAAATGGATTTCCTGTTCCTCCTGAAATAATTGCCACCTCGCCTTTCTCAATAGCTGAAATGGCTTTTTCTTTGGCGTAAAATTCACCAACCGGTTCCATCCTGATTGCCGTAAATACCCTGCCGGAAACTCCTTTTGATTTTAATGCTGAACTGAGCGCAAGACTGTTAATCACAGTGGCCAGCATTCCCATTTGGTCACCTTTCACCCGGTCGAAACCTTTGTTTGTGCCGCTTAATCCCCTGAAAATATTACCGCCACCAATTACAATTCCAATTTGAACACCCATTTTGGCAAGGTCTGCAATTTGTTCCGCATAATCGTTCAAACGGTTTTCATCAATTCCGTAATTCTGGTTGCCAATGAGCGATTCTCCACTCAGTTTTAGTAAAATGCGTCTGTATTTTATCATAGGTAAAAAATTGGTTTTATACTATTTCAATTCCTTTAGCTTTACACAATTCAACACTTTTCTCGCTCAGTTTATATTTTTGAATTTTTCCGCTGGCGGTCATCGGAAATTCCTTTACAAAAAAGATGTATTTTGGAATTTTAAACCGGGCAATTTGTCCGCGACAAAAATCTCTGATTTCTTCTTCGGTAATACTTTGGCCTTCTTTGAGTTTGATGAAGGCCCCAACCTGCTCCCCGTATTTCGGACTTGGAACGCCTGCCACTTCTACGGTTTCAATTTGCGGAAGCTGGTACAAGTAGTTTTCAATTTCCCGCGGGTAAATATTTTCACCTCCCCTGATGATCATGTCTTTTATACGACCGGTAATTTTGTAAAAACCATCTTTGGTTTTAACAGCAAGGTCGCCCGAATGAAGCCAGCCATCTTCATCAATAACTTTTTTTGTTGCCTCCGGATTTTTATAATAACCTTTCATTACATTATATCCGCGGCAGCAAATTTCACCCTGTTCACCTGCCTGGCATACCTCTCCGGTTTCCGTATTTACAACCTTCACTTGCACGTTCGGAAATTCAAACCCAACAGTTGTTGAACGAACTTCGGGTGAATTATGCGTGCGGGTGGCTGTCATTCCGGGCGATGTTTCAGTTAGTCCGTAAACGATAATTACATCTTTCATGTGCATTTTGGTCATCACCTGGTTCATGGTTTCGATGGGGCAAAGTGCACCTGCCATAATTCCGGTGCGCAGCGAACGCAGATCGAACATGTCGAACATTGGATGGTTTAATTCGGCAATGAACATAGTTGGCACTCCGTTTAGGGCAGTGCATTTTTCTTTTTGAACCGATGCCAGAACCATCAACGGATCAAATTCTTCGTTAAATACCAATGTTGCCCCGTGTGTTAATACAGCACAAAGTGAGAGTACACAGCCAAAACAGTGGAACATGGGCACGCAAACCAGCAATCGCTCGTCAGATGTATATTTCATACACTGTCCTGTTGCGAACCCGTTGTTTAGAATGTTGTGGTGGGAGAGCATCACTCCTTTGGGAAAACCAGTTGTTCCTGAAGTGTATTGCATGTTCACCACGTCGTGGCAAATAATGGTTTCTTTGATGCTTTCCAGTTCAATGTCGTCAACGTGGTTTCCTAACAGAATCAACTCAGCCGTATTAAACATTCCACGGTGTTTTTCCTGACCAATAAAAACTA
Source organism: Mariniphaga sp. (assembly GCF_041687215.1). Classification (NCBI taxonomy): domain Bacteria; kingdom Pseudomonadati; phylum Bacteroidota; class Bacteroidia; order Marinilabiliales; family Prolixibacteraceae; genus Mariniphaga; species Mariniphaga sp. The sequence continues at coordinate 21,255 of NZ_JAWLCI010000054.1, read as the reverse complement.
CATTTTTGAGTTCAGGAAATTTTTCACTTTTTAGTTCACCACGGGCTTGATCTTTTAATTCGGGAACCAGATCGAAAATCATTCTTACAAAATCGCTGTCGCGGTAACCATCGGCCAGGCAGAGTGTGTTAACATCAGCATTTTGCAGCAGGTATTCAAGCTCTGAAAGTTTATAACTTGTATTGATGGTAACCAAAATGGCACCGATTTTAGCCGTGGCAAACATAAATGTAGTCCAGTCGGGAACATTTTTAGCCCAAATTCCAACTTTATCGCCGGGTTTTACACCAATGTATAAAAGTCCTTTTGCCAAATTGTCCACCCGTTTATTAAACTGCGCATAAGTAAACCGCAGGTTCCGATCCGGATATACCATGAATTCCTTTTCCGGAGTTTCAAATGCCCATTTTTCCAGAATTTCACCCAGTGTATAATCGAGTAGTTGCATGAAGTTGTAAGTTCAAAAGATTTTCTGGTTAAACAATTTAAAACGGAGTATATACAACGGCAAGAATTTTTGCCGGTTGGTTATTTGCAGCATGTACATTATGTGCCACAACCGAATCGAGGTAAATGGTATCTCCTTTATTTATCTGAAAAACATCTTTGCCGTAATTTACTTCAATGCTTCCTTCCAAAACATAAATAAATTCTTCTCCTTCGTGCGACGACAACTTATAATCTGAATCTTTCGACGGTTCAATTTCAACAATAAACGGTTCCATGTGCCTTCCGGTTTTATCTTGTGCCAGCGAGAAAAAATTGAGATGTTCGCGTGTTGATTCGTCTTTGGTTGAAAAACTCATGGTTGATTTTTCTTCGCCTGCTCTAACAATTGCCGGCCCAACCTGGTCCTGGTCGTCGAGAAAAGTGCCAATACGCACACCAAGTGCCCTCGAAATTTTAATAAGATGCCCCAGAGAAGGCATCACTCCTTTCTCTTCAATTTTTTCAAGTTGTTCTTTATCCAGGTTAGCTTTCAGGGCAAGGTCTTCTCTGGTTATTTGCCTGAATTCGCG
>NZ_JAWLCI010000054.1:0-20136 GCF_041687215.1 Mariniphaga sp. | reverse complement strand
CCTTCCTTATTCCTTTCGTAGAAAGTGCTGATTACTTCATCTTCCAGAATATTGTAAATAGTTTCGGCATCCAGTTCGTCCTGAAAATCCTGAACATCGTATGTACGTTCGGCAGGCAGTGCCCAACCTGCATCTTTTTGGTAACCTTCAACCCACCATCCATCGAGAACGGAAAAGTGTAAAGTTCCGTTCATTACACCTTTCATTCCGCTGGTGCCTGAAGCTTCAAGCGGACGGGTAGGCGTGTTAAGCCAAACATCAACTCCCTGTAGCAGCATTTTGGCCAGGTTGATGTCGTAATTCTGTACAAAAAGAATTTTCCCTCTGAATTCAGGTCGTTTGGAAATTTCAACAATGTATTTAATCAAATCCTGGCCTGCCTTATCTGCAGGGTGAGCTTTTCCTGCAAAAATGAATTGTACAGGCCGCTGCGGATTGTTCACAATTTTAGACAACCTTTCCAGGTTTCTGAACAACAGATATCCTCTTTTATAGGTGGCAAACCTGCGGGCAAAGCCTATGGTCAGGGCATTGGGATTCAATTTTGCCATTACCTCAGTAATCAATTTGGGATTCTCGTTGCGTTTAATCCAGTTGTCTGAAAAACGCTCTTTAATGTACTTGATGAGATTTTTTCTCAAGGTATTTCTGAGGTTCCAGATTTGTTCTTCAGGCGCTTTGTAAATCCGGCTCCAAACATCAAAATCAAGTTGGTTTCTCGGGAATTCTTCCCCAAAATATTCTTTATGAATGCTTTTCCATTCTTTGGCCGTCCACGATGAATAATGAACCCCGTTGGTTACATAACCAATCTCAATTTCTTCTTCAAGGTATCCCTGAAAAAGTGATTTGAGAACTGTTTTACTCACATCGCCGTGAAGTTTGCTTACTCCATTTATGCCCTGTGAAAGATTTGTAGCCAGGTAGCTCATGTTGAAATGGTCTTCAAATGAATTGGCTTTTCCAAGTCTGAGAAAACTTTTCCATTCAAGGCCAAGTTTTTTGGAATAATCTTCCATGTAATATTTAAACATTTCGTCATGGAATGAATCGTGTCCGGCAGGTACCGGAGTGTGGGTGGTGAAAACTGTTGAGGCACGAACCACTTCTTTTGCTTCGAGTAAATTCAATCCATGGTTTTCCATGATATTTGAAAGCCGCTCGAGACCGATAAATGCTGCATGTCCTTCATTGCAGTGGTAAATTTCGGAATGGTATCCGAGTTTGTTTAGTGTTTTGATTCCTCCAATACCAAGCAGTATTTCCTGTTTCAGTCGGTTTTCGTTATCGCCGCCATACAAGTGGTGGGTGACAAACCGGTCCTGTTCCTGGTTTTCAGGAAGGTCGGCATCGAGCAAAAAGAGTTTTACCGAGCCAATATTAACCTGCCAAACACGGGCACTGAGTAATCTGCCTGGAAATTGAACTTCAATTTTCAGCCATTCACCTTTATCATCAAGTGCCGGCTGAACGGGTATTTTTGAAAAATTCTGGAATTCGTAATTCGCCATTTGTTCTCCATGGAGGTTCAGGGCTTGTTTGAAATATCCGTACCGATAGAGCAGCCCCACAGCAGTAAGATTTACCTTCATATCACTGGCTTCCTTCAGGTAGTCTCCGGCTAGCATGCCCAATCCTCCCGAATAAATTTTCAGTGAATCGTGCAATCCATATTCCATACTAAAGTATGCAACTTGCGGGCTACCAAGTTCTTTTCTTTCCTCCATGTAATTTTTAAACTGGGCATAAACCTCATTCATTTCAGAAATAAATTGCTGATCTTTCTCCAGTTCCTGAAAGCGTTTATAGCTTACTTCTTCCAGTAAAACTACAGGGTTGTTATCCAACTCTTCCCACAGGTTTTTATCGACGTAACTGAACAATTCGCTTGCCTTGGAATTCCAAACCCACCAAAGGTTTTTGGAGATTTCACGCAGGGGTTCAAGACTTTCCGGCAGGTGTGATTCAACTATAATTTTTTTCCAGACCGGTTGTCCGTTCTCCGGCCAGTTTATATTTTTTTTGTCTTCCGTTTTCATGTTTTTAACTAATTTTTTGTCCCTTGAAATTGTTGTGCAAAAATAAACTTTCTATTTACACTATCTTGATATTAAAGATTAATTTGTATTAAAAGGTATGGAAATAACATGCAGGAGATGCTTATGCCTTTTTCTTTCTGTCTGTTTGTTTTTTGCCAGACTTAATCTTGTTCATTCGTTGAAGTTCGGCTTCCATCTTTTTTATTTTTTTATCCTTTAATGCAATGAGTTTATGTAATTCTGCTACTTCCTGTTCCAGTTCATTTTCGGGAGTGATTGCGTTGAGTCTCATTTTAAAATCACTCAATACATTCATGTAATTTATGAATGCTTCATACGGGGAATCGAAAGGATTAACGTAACTGTGCGCTTCACCGCTGGAAAAGAATTTTGTTGACATGTAGTAAAAATGATCGCTTACCTGCAGGTAATTCCAGTCCTTTTTTAGTTCTGAATTTGTGCACAGGGCCATTCGCTGTCTAACGGCGTATAGCTTTTCAAATGCTTCTTTTTGCATTTCGTTGCCATGCCAGGCAGTAAGGTCGCGTTCTTCGTCGGCCCAAGAAATGGGGTGGGGAACGCTTACTACCGAAACGGGCTGAAGCTGTTCAATCATTTCAGACGGAGTGGAGAATTGCAGTGATTTTTCCTGTACTACCTGTTTTACCAAATGTTCCAGAAAACTGAAAATTCCGCTTTCTTTTGGCTGGCGTTCACCAAACGATTCGTAACTCAAAAACAGGTTCACCACTTCTTCTTTCTGGTCGAGTTTTTTCAGCCATCCAATAAATTTTTCAGCAGTTAACGGGTATTCCGACCAGTTGGTGTTTGAAAAACGAAATGAAATATCATCGCTAAGTTTAAAGTTGCGCATGAGCACTTTTAATCGCGGATTGAGCGCATTCACATACAAAAAATTAGGGCTTTTCCACCCGAGGATATGACGGGCACCTTCAGTGAGCATGCCTTTGTATCCCATTTGATAAATTTGTGCTCCAATTTCGTCAGAATAAATCATTTCCGTGTTTCTGAAAACCTTTGGTTTCTGGCCAAACAGATCAAAAATTTTCTGGTCGTGCAGTTTTACCTGTTCCTCAAAAATGACTTTGTCTTTTAACGATGCCAGTGAATGAGAATAGGTTTCAGAAAGGAATTCCACATATCCTGTTTTGGCAAGTTTGCGAAATGAATCGATTACCTCGGGGGCATAAAGTTCAAACTGCTCAAGTGCAACACCGGTAATGGAAAAGGCTACCTTGAATTCACCTTTGAAATTATTGAGTAGTTTCAAAAGAAGATTGTTGGTTGGCAGGTAGCTTATATCAGCAATTTTCCGCATGATGGTTTCATTGGCATAATCATCGTAGTAATAATGGTCGTTACCAATGTCGAAAAACCGGTACCTGCGGTGCCTGAACGGTTGGTGAACCTGAAAAAACAAACATATTGATTTCATTCCTTGTTCCATCTTGGTGTTGTTAAACATTCAACAAACTTTTATAAACATCCTGTACTTGCCTGGCTGAGTGGTGCCATTTGAGGCCACCAACTTCCTTTTTACCCGATTTTTTCAGGAACCCTGCAAGAGCAGGGTAGGTGATTAACCCGTAAATTGCATCGGCCATGGCGTAAGTATCCCAAAAGTCAATTTTTATGGCATGGTTTAATATTTCGGAAACGCCAGACTGGTTTGAAATAATAACGGGCACATCGGCTTGCATCGCCTCCAGCGGAACTATTCCAAAAGGTTCTGAAACAGAGGGCATAACAAACACATCTGTCATTTGAAACATCTGGTTAACATCATCGCCTTTTAAAAATCCCGTAAAATGAAACTTGTCGGCCATTCCCAGGTGGGCTACCCGTTCCACCATTTCGTTCAACTTGTCGCCGCTGCCTGCCATTACAAACCTTACATTATCTGTTTTTTTTAACACCAGGTGAGCGGCTTCAATAAAATATTCCGGTCCTTTTTGCAGGGTAATTCTTCCTAAAAAAGTTACCAGCTTTTCGTTCACACCTTTTTTTATATTCGATTTGTTTTCTTTTGAAATCGGTTCAACAGCATTGTAAACCGTAACAATTTTTTCGGGTGGAATGCTGTATTTTTCAATTACCATTTGCCTTGTGAAATTACTTACGGCAATAATTTTGTCAGCCATTTCCATTCCTTCACGTTCCATGGCGTAAACGGTTGGATTTACATTTCCGCCACTCCGGTCGAAGTCGGTAGCATGAACGTGGATAACCAAAGGTTTTCCTGATGCTTTCTTTGCAGCAATGCCGGCTGGATAAGCCAGCCAGTCGTGGGCATGGATCAGGTCAAACTTATTTCGGCGGGAAATGATTTCAGCTACTACTGCATAGTTTTTTATTTCTTCCATCAGGTTGTGGCTGTAACCGCCGCTAAAATCAATGGTTAAGCCTTCAGTGGTTTTAATAAACTTTACTTTTGCCGGAAGCGTCTGATTTTTTAATTGCCAGAATTCCTCTTCACTCACATAAGGAATTACCTCCGATTGCACTTCGAGGTAATCCATTTTAGTACCGGTTTCTTTAAACGTAAATTCCTTTTGTGAAACCGGAACTTTATTGGCTCCAATAAGTTGAATATCTGACTGGTCTTCGTCGCCAAACGCTTTAGGCACTACAAAAAGTACTTCCATGTTTTTTAACGATGCCAGTCCTTTGGTCAGCCCATAGCAAGCTGTCCCTAATCCCCCTGAAATATGGGGAGGAAACTCCCATCCAAACATTAATACTTTCATAGTCAATAGTATATTTATTTACAATTATGCATTTCGTTTAAAGCATGAACTATTCCAGCCACATTCCATGCCTGCGAAACTGCTCCTTTTGCCTTGTGAGGCGGATCTCCGTTGTACATTTCAGAGAGGGTCCCCACGCAGTGTTCGGTAACTGTTTCTTCAAATGTTTCCAGAATTTGTCTGATAAACGGCAAACCGCCCTTTCCGTGAATTTCGAGGTAAGCTTTTACAAAAAACTGCATCAGCCATGGCCACGCCGCTCCCATATGTATAGCAGCCTCCCGCTGATCGGGTCCGCCTTCAACCACACCTTTGTATCTCAAATGGTCTGGTGATAAAGTACGAAGTCCGCGGGAAGTTAACAGTCTTCTTTTAGTTTCACTAAGAATGAGTTTTTTCTGTTCTTTTGACAGGGGCGAATGATCCATTGCTGCAGCAATTACCATATTTGGCCTAACCGCCCAGTCGGGAATTCCATCCTTAACCACATCGGCAAGATGTTCGTGCCCTTGTTGCCAAAAAGTATTTAAAAACGCCTGGGCAATTTTTTTTGGCATTGCCTCCCATTTTTTTATAAATTTTAAATCATTTGAAATCTGCGCCATTTCAAGCGCGAAAACAATGGCATTGTACCACAATGCGTTTATTTCAACTGCAAACCCGGCACGCTGAACCACCGGTTTTCCATTGGCATAAGAATCCATCCAGGTGAGGGCAGTGCTTTCTTTTTCGGCATAAATTAATCCTTCTTTGTTGGTTTGAATAAATTCAGGTAATGATTTTCTGTATGCTTCCAGAATTTCCTTTACGGTATTGCTGTAATTCAGCCAAACTCCTCTTGGTGAGCGTTGAGTTTTTGCAAACTGCTGCACAGCCCAAATAAACCAAAGCGAGGCATCGGCTGAATTGTAAACCGGCTGCCGGCTGTGAATATTGTCAGGAAAAAGACCTTTTTTAAGGTATTTTTTATAGGTGCTGAGTACTTCGGTAAAAAGCAAATTTTTATCGGTAGCAAGCGCCAGTCCCGGGAGAGAAATAAACGTTTGGCGGGTGATGCTGTCGTACCATGGAAATCCGGCAACGATGCTGGTTTCGTTTTTATTTTTTAAAATAAACTGTTCACCTGCATGTTTCAATGAACTTAAAAAAGTGTAACGGCTGATGCGTTTTTTTTGCTCCCTGGTAAAACGTTGTTTTAATGAAACCGGGGCCGAAATTTCTGTTCCGGCAGCAAAAATTACTGATTCTCCGGGTTCTAAAGAAATTTCGAAATAACCCGGTACAAATAAATCTTCCAAATAATCGTATCCCCGGTGTAACTCCTTCATGTATTCTATGTTGTAATACCAATCTGGCACGGGCACAAATTCATTTTTTTTGCTGAATTGCATAAACAGTTCCGGGTATCCATCGTAAAGTCTGGTGCTGATTCCATTGGACACTGTTCGATATTTTGAGTTTACAAACAGATTGGCCTTGCTCAGGCTGTGCATGTTCCTGAAAGCCAGGAAAGGCTTAAAACGAAGAATCGTATTTTCTGTAGTCTCTTCAAGTGTGTATCGTATCAGCACCTGTTCTTTCTTTTCAACCAGTAACCTTTCCATGGTAAGTAAAGCATTGCCAATGCGATAGGTAATTTTTGGCAGGTAATCGTACTCAATATTCCGGATGTAAATGTGTCCTTTGGGTTCGTATGTGCCACCTTTGTACTGGTGAATTCCGAGCATAAATTCTTCTTCTCCCTGTATTATCGAAACGTCAAGAGATGAAAGTAAAACATGTTTTTCACCGCCGAAATTACTGATTGGGCAAACCAGTAATCCATGATATTTTCTTGTATTACAGCCGTTTAAAGTAGTGCTGATATAAGACCCGGCCCGGTTCGATCGCAATATCTCCCGATAAAGCGAATATTCCAGGTTTATTAATTGTTCCTTGTCAAATTTGAGGTAGCTCATTTTTTATTGTAATATTTTCATTCTTTTTTTAATTCATTTATCTGGTTGAAAAAGACTTCTTTTTCAAAGCCAAGATTAAGATACGGAAATTTCTCTTCAAGCCTTTGAGCCTTTTGTAAACTTTGTTTTAAAAAATGAAGGTGTTCTTTTGTAAACTTTTTAAATGGTCTATGGTTCACCGCCGAGATAATATTTTTTACTTTTTCTGAAATTTCTTTGCTCTTTTCATCAATTAAAGCCAGTTGAAATTTCTCCCAAATGTGGTTTACTGCCGAGGTGGAAAGATGAATCATATCTTCTTCGTAAAACCGGTAATCGCGCAGTTCGTCCATTACAATTTCGTAAGCCGGAAAATAGTTGCAGTTTTCTTCTCCAAAACCCCTGATTAACTGGTCGATGGCCAAAAGTAAAGTTGCCTTGCTGCGCTGGTTTTCAATGGCGCCGTCTTTCCAGTGCCTGATGGGGCTTACTGTAAAAACCACTTTAATTTGTGTATTGAATTTCCAGATTTCAGAGAGCAGTTGCCTGAATTCTTCCACAATTTCGCCGGGAGTTATCCGGAAACGGCGGAATTCTTTTTCGGGAATTTTGTGGCAGTTGGAAACCGTTTGACCGGTAAGTTTGTATTCGTAAACCCATGCCGTGCCAAATGTAATGAATAGAAAATCAGTATTTTTCAGGTATTCAGCAGAGCTTTCAATGCGGTTGTTAATGTTGGTCAGAGTTTCGTTTACATCAGGCGACGAAAACCGGCTGTGATGAAAAAAGCTGTGCCATAAGCCGTTGTGCTGAATTAAATCCTGTTCTGTAAATTTCTTATGCTGAAGGAGGAATCGCAATCCGTTCGCCACCGAAACCGGATTGTATAAAATTCCAAACGGATTAATATCCACCGGATATTTCAACATTTCCATTTTTTGGCCAATATTCTCGGTAAAACAGGAACCCATAAAAAGGTTACGTTTTTGGTAACCTGTTTTCCAGGCAAAATCAGGAATTTGTACTTCTGTCTGAAATTTCAAACCCATTTTTACTTCACTTTGGGAAAGTCAATTTTTTTGAAAACCAATGCAGTTCTCGCCGGTAGGTAAAGTTTCAGGTAATGCTGACTGGTTAATCCTCCGCTGGGCAACGTGTAATAAGGGATGTCTTCGTCCACGCGGTCGTGCCCGCCAAACCTGCCTGAGTCGGTATTCAAAATAACCTGATATTTCCCTGGCCCAAGCGGAATACCATAATCAGTAAACGATTGGGTGGGATTAAAATTGAAAACGAACAGAAATAATCCGCGATGGTAGGCCAGCACTTTATCGGGCTTATTTTCCATTACAAAATCAACCGGCGGAATCGTCAGCAGCTTATGTTCGCTGATGAAACGAATCATTTCTTTATCAAAATCATATAACCAGTGGTATTTTAATTCCGGATTTTCGGAGATGCTCCAAAGTCGCCGGCAATGTTTGTATGACCACCCATTTCCTTCGCGCGGAAAGTCGATCCATTCCGGATGGCCAAACTCGTTTCCCATAAAGTTAAGGTAAGCTCCTCCGGCAGTTGTTGCAGTAATCAGCCGAATCATTTTATGCAAGGCAATTCCCCTGTCAACTGTCAGGTTGGGCTGGTCTTTGCGCATGCTGTAATACATTTCCTTGTCAATGAGGCGGAAAATAATGGTTTTGTCTCCCACCAGTGCCTGGTCGTGCGATTCGGCATAACTCACTACTTTTTCATCCATTCTTTTTGAAGTGAGGTTATAAAAAATATCACCTACTTCCCAGTCGTCATCTTTTTTTTCTTTAATCAGTTTAATCCAGTAATCAGGTACTCCCATGGCCATCCGGTAATCGAATCCTATTCCTCCAAAATCCAATGGAACGGCCAACCCCGGCATACCGCTCACATCTTCTGCAATTGAAATGGAATGTTGTTTTATCTGTTTCATTAACTTATTGGCAAGAATAAGGTAAGTTGTAGCTTCTGTGTCCACATTCCCGTTAAAATAGTCGTTATAATTTGTAAAAGCCTTTTCCAGACCATGATCGAAATACAACATACTCGTAACTCCGTCGAACCGAAACCCGTCGAACCTGAATTCTTCGAGCCAGAATTTAATGTTGGAAAGTAGAAAATGAAGCACTTCGTTTTTTCCATAATTAAAGCAGTAAGAATCCCAGGCCGGATGTTCACCCTTTCCCCCTTCGTGAAAAAACTGGTAACGGGTACCGTCATATTTTCCAAGGCCTTCCACTTCGTTTTTTACGGCATGTGAATGCACAATATCCATAATTACGGCAAGCCCCATTCTATGCGCCTCATCAATAAGACATTTCAAATCATCGGGAGTTCCAAACCGCGACGACGGTGCAAAAAAGCTGGAAACGTGGTACCCAAAACTACCGTAGTAAGGGTGTTCGGGAATAGCCATCAGTTGCACTGTGTTGTAACCGTTGGCTTTAATACGGGGTAGCATGTTTTCCCTGAATTCGTTGTAGGTATGTACGCGGCCTTCTTCGCCCGACATGCCAATGTGTGCCTCGTAAATTAGAGGTGGCTCTGTTAATCCGTTAAAATTGGTGTTTTTCCATTCATAAGGATTTTCCGGACGCCAAACCTGTGCATTAAAAATATGAGTTTCAGGATCCTGAATAACATAATTTGCCCAGGCCGGAACCCTTTTGCCGTAATCCACTGCCCAATGCATGGAAAGCGCATAAAGGTCTCCATGCTTCAACTCTTCTTCTTTTAAGTTGAGTTCCCAAACTCCGTTTTCAAGAGATTCAAAAGCATATTGTTTTTGATTTTCCCAATTGTTAAACGACCCAATCAGGTAAATTTGAGCAGCATTTGGAGCCCACTCACGCATTACCCATCCGTTATCGGTTTTATGCAGCCCAAAATAGAGGTATCCGCTGGCAAAATCATGGAGAGATTTGTCTCCGGCGAGTTCTTTTTCTTTAATACGGGCTGCTTCAATCCGGCTAATAATTACATCTGTAAAGGGTTGCAGCCACATGTCGTCCTGAATCAGTTTCGGTACTTTTTTAGTCATGTTCTTTTTTTATAAAGATAGAGAAATTATTTTTTCTTTTTGAAAATACCTTTGATGGACCGCCACAATCCTTTTTTCTCCTCAACTTTTTCCGGTCGCTGAACTTCCCGCAACTTTTCTTCTTTACTTTTTCCTGCAAAAATCCTGTCGATTAGGTTGTCCGGCCTTTCAATTTCAAGAATGTCTTTGTAAGGTGGAATATTCAAATCGGCTAGTAGTTGTTCTTCAAGTTCAGGGAAATTGGCCAGTTGCAGTTTTTGGTACTGCGGGTCATTGTATAGTTTGTGGTAAAATTTGCCAACAACGGGCAATGCCATAAAAGAGCCTTGCCCGTAGGTGATAGTTCTGAAATGAACACCTGGGTCTTCTGAACCTACCCAGCAGCCGGTTACCAAATTGGGAGTCAGGCCTACAAACCAGCCATCAGAATGGTTTTGGGTGGTGCCTGTTTTTCCGGCAAAGTCACTGTAAATTCTGTATGAAGTTCGAATTTTAGTTCCGGTTCCTTCGTTAATTGCAGTTTCCATCATATGGGTAATTAAACGGCAATTTATTTCGTTCAACCTTGTTTTTTGGGCTGCTGGGCGTTCAAATTCTGCCAGCAAATTTCCATCGTTATCCGAAATTGATTTGAGATAATATGGTTCGGTCCGGATTCCTCCGTTGAGCATGGTGGCATAAGCAAAAAGTAGATCTTTTAAACTCATTGACGCCACTCCCAGTGCCAAAGAGGGCACTTTGGGCAAATCGGCTTCAATGCCCAGTTCCCTGGCCGTAGAAATTACATTTTCAATTCCGGTTTGTATAATTACTTCTGCAGCTACGGTATTTACCGACTGCGATAAGGCCCCTTCCATGGAATAATATCCGTTGTGATTTCCATCGGAATTGGAAGGCGACCAGTTGTCGTATTCTTCGTAAACTTGTTGTTCTGCCGGGTAGTAATCGAAAGGACTCAGGCCGTTTTCAAGTGCCGAGAGGTAAACAAACGGTTTGAACGTAGAACCTACCTGCCTTTCAGATATCACGTGGTCGTATTTAAAAAAGCGGAAATCAATTCCACCCACCCAGGCTTTCAAATCACCGGTATTTGGTTCGAATGCCAGGAAGCCGGTATTTAAAAGACGCAGATAATGTTTTACCGAATCGAGCGGTGTGGTTTCCACCTGTTGCAGTCCTTCCCAGGTAAATAACGAAGTGGTTATTTTTTTCTGAAAGGCTTCTGTAATCTGTTCCTGCGAAAACCCGGCTTTTAACATGTTTTTATACCTGTCGGTGCGTTGAACGGCCCTTTGCAGAATGGAGTTGTTTCCTCTCCAGGGCTCGGCATTTTCCCAGTGTTTGTCGAAAACTTCCTGTAAGGTTTTCATGTGTTCATTAACCGATTGCCGCGCATAAACCTGGTAATCGGCATTTAGTGTGGTTTCAATGCGCAATCCATCGGTGTAAAGATTCCAGGGTTCGCCGTTTGGTTTGGTGTTGGCAGCACACCACTCCAGCAGTTCGGGTTTCAGCATTTCCAGAAAATAAGGCGCCGGCCCCTCGTTAAATGAAATGCGGGTGTATTTTACTTCAAGCGGTTTTTCTTTGTAGGTTTCGCCTTCTTCTTCACTGAGAAAGCCGTTGGTAACCATTAGGGAAATAACCAGATTTCGCCGCTCTTTCGAGCGTTCCGGATTTAGACGCGGATTATAGGTATTGTTGGCTTTTAGCATTCCCACCAAAACAGCGGCTTCATCTATATTTAAATCTTGTGGTTTTTTACTGAAATATCGTTCAGAAGCCACTTCAATCCCGAAAATATTTTCACCAAATGGCACAGTATTCAGGTAAAGTGTAAGGATTTCTTCTTTGGAATAAATGCGTTCCAGCCGGTAGGCAATAATAGCTTCCCGCAGTTTATTAACCGGCATGGAAAGTATTCCCACATCGTTTCGGGGGAAAAGATTTTTGGCAATTTGCTGACTCAGGGTACTTCCACCGCCTGCGCTTCTGTCGCCCAGTAAAATAGTTTTGAAAAGCACCCTCAGCAGGGCAATTTCATCAATGCCCCGGTGTTCGTAAAACCGGGCGTCTTCGGTTGCAATTAGTGCCTGAATTACGTTGGTTGAAATTTCATCGAACCGAACGTTGCTCCGGTTTTCAGTGTAATACCGGCCCAGCAGTTTGCCGTCTTCAGAAAAAACTTCCGATGCTTGCGGGTTTTTGATTTCAATGAGCTGCGCTGAAGTTGGCACATGCCCGGTGTACCCGAAAAATACGGCCATAAAAAACACAGCAAATGCCAGAATTCCAAGCGCAACCAACAAAAGCAGGTAAAGCATAATTTTTTTTCCAAAACTTTTTTTATGCCTTTTTTTGCTGTTTTTGCTGGTCTTCTTTTTTCTGGTATTATTATTTTTCGGATTCTTTACTACCATTCATTTGAATTTTGATACAAATAAACAAATAAAACGTTTCAGAACTTGTTTATTATTTCTTATATGTATAAACTTTTTTGAATTTATCTGGTTCATATTCAGGCAATCAATTCTTAGATTTGTAATTTATTACATTCTGATTTAGTATTCCGTTAATATTAAAGTTAAAATATTTCAATGAAGAAACCAGGATTTACCACACTTTCTCTGAACGTTCCATATTCAAAAACAGACCCACATAAAAGTTTGCAAATGCCGTTATATGAGGCGGTTGCATTTGAATTTGATTCGGCGGAACAAATTGAAGCCAATTTCAGGGGTGAATATGTTGCGCATGTTTATTCCCGTTCATCGAGCCCAACAGTGGAATATTTCGAACTTAAACTGAAAGCATTAACCCAAAGTCATGGGGTTTTAGCGGTTAGTTCAGGAATGGCTGCTATTTCAAACACCATTCTGGCGGTTACAAAAGCCGGTGAGAACATCATTTCGGGACACCAGCTTTTTGGTCATACCTGGGCACTTTTTAACCAAACTCTGGTTGAGTTCGGTTTGGAAACCCGCTTTTCGGAATTGAAGCGACCCCGGGAAATTGAAAAACTGATTGATGAAAAAACCCGGGCCATTTATTTTGAAACAGTTACCAACCCGCAACTTGAAATTGCCGATATAGAAATGCTGGCTGAAATTGCCCGGAAACACAATCTGCTGCTTATTGCCGACAGCACCCTCACGCCGCCAAACGTTTTTCGTGCTGCAAAATTTGGGGTGAACCTTGAAGTGATTTCTGCCACGAAATACATCTCTGGTGGAGCTACTTCATTTGGTGGCACCATTATCGACCATGGAAATTTCGACTGGAAATTAAATCCCAATTTTTCGAAATACAATGAAAAGTTTGGTGCAAATGCTTTTATTGCCAAACTGCGTAAAAACATTTACCGGAATACTGGTGGAAGCATGACTCCGCAAACAGCCAAATTTATGATTCAGGGACTGGACATCCTGGAACTTCGGGTGGAAAAATGTTACAAAAACTGCATGGCACTGGGAAATTTTCTGAAATCAAACCCAAAAGTAAAGGAGCTGCGTTACCCTGGATTGAAAGAAGATAATGGTTACCCATTAGCGGTAAAATATTTTTGCGGAGTTCCGGGAACCATTATGAGTTTCGATTTGGAATCGAAAGCTGCCTGTTTTCAGTTTATGAACAGGTTGAAAATCATCCGCAGGGCAACAAATCTGAATGACAACAAAACGTTGATAATACATCCACACTCCACTATTTATGCCGAGTTTTCTGAAGGAGAACGCCGGGAAGCCGGAATCCGCGATACGATGATGCGCCTTTCGGTGGGTATTGAAAATGTAGAGGATTTGATTGCTGATTTGGATCAGGCGCTTGCCTGAGAATTAACAATATCTTTTTAAATAATGAACAGAAAGTTTCAGGCAGTTATTTGCAACTGTTTAATTAGCTGTTGCATCAACCACTTCAAATTCAGTACTTCCAATACAAATTTTACCTGATTCACTTATCCCTTCCACAATTACTTTGTATTTTCCGGTTTGGTCTGAGATAAAAAATGAATGTTCTGAGTTTCCGTTTTGTAAAACAATTTCCGACTCCCAAAAAAGTGTGGTTCTAAAATCTGGTTTTTCGGTTTGTTCAATCTCGGGAGTATATTTTGGGGTATAAAATTTTTTGGATGAAGCATATCCTGCAATTTTTTGTTCGAGGACTCCTTTGGCCAATGGAGAACCAACCGTTGTTTTTCCTTTGCGGGTATAAATTGCAATAACTCCGTTGGCGCCTTCAGTTCCAAAAATAGCAAGGTTTTGGGGCGATTTTAAAATTTCTACTTTTTCAATGTCGCCAAGTGGTATTGCTTGAATTTTTTCAATTGCTGAAGTATTTTCTGTTTTTAATTCTTCTCCTGTATTTTGGCCAACTTCTTCGGGTAAACTTGTAAAACTAACTGTTGCCAGCGGAACGCCATCAACCAGGAATAGGGGTGCTGAGTTTCCGCCTGTATTGCTTGATCCCCTGATAATCACATTATTGTCGTAAATGTCGAGTCCGGCAACTTTTCCGGTCAAATAATCGAGAATATTACCCGACATGGTTTCTGATTCAGGAATTTCAATCACCTGATCGGCTTTGTCGTATATTCTGAAATGGCCATCTGCCAAAACGTTGTTGTTAATATCAGCTTGAGAATCAGAACCTAAAGCTTGTTGTTTTCTGAGGTAGTTTGTTAAGGAATTCTGCTGATTGTACTTTTGTACATCCAGTTCTTTCGGAATGGTCATTTCTGCTTTTAGCGATTTCTGTTTTTCAGAATGTGCCGGCAGGTTAAATGATGAAATTAATTGAATGGCAGTATTTTGTTTTCCTCGTTCGTTTTTAGCCTGAACAATGATATTGGCCGTATCGTTGAATAACAACCCTGAAAAAGTGAAACGTCCTTCTGAATCAGTGTTTTGGGTAAGAAATGCCATTTCCCTGTCTTTTTCTAAAATCAGCGTGATTTCCCCGTTTTTTAAAGGTTGGCCGGTTGCGACTTCGCTAGCCATTCCGTGTAATTCCAATCCGGCTTTCTGTTTGTGAATTAGAGGCTCGGTAGCTTCCGGTGCATGATTCCAGAAATAACTTGTCCAGCCATTTGTAAGCATGAGCAAGCGCTGTTTGGTGGTTGCGCTCATTTCGTTATCGGTGAAAAAATCGGCTGGTGTTTCAATAAAACCATTCAATTCTGATTCGATGAACAGAGTGGACAAAATATTTTGAGATACACCGCTTTCAGGAAAAGCTGCTTCGTGAACCACGGCAACAGAAAGATTGGAAACTTCCTGCTTGATTTCATTTTCTGAGATATTCAGGTTTACCTCGGAACGTGGTGCAATAATGTTTTTATTAACCTTAGTTTCAAGGTTTTTTAAATTAAAATTATCTGAAAATAATAGTCGTTCCGAAATGGGTTTCAGGTTTTTATCGAGTAAAACCAACTGGTTGATGCCACCATTCAGAATACTGCTTTTAAATTTCAGTAAATGATTTTCACCTTCCATTTTAAACGACTGGTAAAAAACTGTTTGCCCCCGGTGCATATTTACCAGATAAAAAGGTTCACCCGAGAATTTTTCCGAATTTCCCGTAACATTGACTAACAACTCCCGGCTGGTTTGATTAACAAGTTGGATTTTAACACCTTCGGAAACAATCAGTGAATCGAACCGGAAGTGAAAATTGGGAAATCCGTTTATTGTTGCGTAATAAGATTTTCCAGCTTCGGGTGTCATAAAAAATAATCCCATTCCTTTGTAATCAGTATTGAAAGAAGCCACTTCGCTACCAGTTTCATCTTTAACAGAACCAGTTGCATCAATTCCAAATCCGTTTTTGTCTATCGCTTTAAATGCAACAAGGTTAGAAATTCCTTCCAGCATCATTCCTCCCTCAGGCAAAAAAGAAACATCTGCTACCATACGGTTATTTGCCCTTGTTTGCTGTCTGCTTTCAATGGCTCGCAAAGAAAGTGCAGGCTTTGAAATACTGAGGTTTTTGCTAAAAAATGCTTCGGAACCAAAATTCAGTAAATAATCGGTAAACGCCTGAAGGAGATAATTTCCCGGTTTTAAGGTGTCAGGTAAAATTATTTGGGAGGAAACCACTCCGTTTACACTTAAAATTGTTTGCTCGATGGTTGATCTTCCGTTTTCGTTTAACAGGTGAAGGTAAATATTTTCGGCTCCGGGAATCAGACGTCCGGAACGACTGTCGGTAAGGTACGATTTTAGCCAGACTGTTTCTCCGGTAAAATAATATTCCCTATCGGTATGCAGGTAAATTTTTTCTGCCGGAACTTTTTCGTTTTTTTCAATCCACGTTTCAATATCCTGTGCATTTAAAGTGGGGTTGAAAATGAGGATTAAAATCAGGAATGAAATTATTTTTGATATCATGGCTTTCAGATATTTGAACCGTTCGAAAAAACTAAATTAAGGAACAATTACGGTAATATGACAATTTTATTCATGTTTTCCCTGAATCCCGATCGCGTAATATTTCAAAAAGCCGGTTTATCCGCTGAACTTTTGTTTCTTCCGATTTTGGCTCTTCAATAAATTCCACCCAGAATTTTTTTGCAGAGTGGGGTAGTTTTTTAAAGGAAATCATCATTTCAGGTTCATTTTCCAGTAACCAATTTAAATATTCAGGGATTTCGATGGTTGGCAGGTTTTCATCTTTCTCAATGCAAATGGAAACCGTGTCTCCTTCCTCTTTGCCAATGGCATTGCGAATTTCTTTTTTGATGTGCAGCCAGTGTGTGCCGTTTCCATGAGGTAACAAATTCATGTGGTACATTTTTCCATCAAAAGTTGCTTTTACACGAATGGCCTTTCGGGTACCAAAAATTTTAGCACTTTCAAACGGAAATTCTGCAAATACGCCCAATTGCGGACCTTTGATAAGAATGGTTTCATATTCGTATTTTTCAGCCATTGGTTTTAGATTCAACAAATGCTAAATTTCTTTTTATCCCCTTAAAACCAGCTCTTTTAACAGCCGAATTTTTAAAAAGTTCGTTAAAAAGCGGCCTTTCCATATTGTGCCAGCCGGTTTTTGAAAGTTGCATTATTTTTGGGTGAGGTTGAAAACTTTTTTCGCTATGTGGTGACGATTTCAGGTTCCAGGGGCAAACATCCTGACAAATATCGCAACCGAAAATTCGGTTTTCAAACTGCCCTTTCAGATTTTCGTCCAAATCGCCTTTTAATTCGATAGTTTGGTACGAAATACATTTGCGTGCATCCACCATCTTGTTGGCTACAATCGCATTGGTAGGACAGGCATCAATACAACGGGTGCATGAACCGCAGTGGTCGGCAACTTGTTTGGGATTGTCGTAAGGCAGTTCAACATCAAGAATGAGTTCACCAATAAAAAAGAAACTACCGTGGTGTACCGAAATCAGATTGCTGTTTTTTCCTACCCAACCCAGTCCGGCACGACGGGCCCAGGCACGCTCAAGCACCGGCGCCGAATCCACAAATGGACGGGCATTGAACGGAGCAACCTTTTCCTGAATAAAAGCCAGCAGTTTTTTCAGTTTGTCTTTCATTACAAAATGGTAGTCGGTACCATAAGCATATTTTGAAAGTACCGGTGCATCGGGATCTTTTTGTGATTCTTTTGGGAAATAGTTCTGGAGGACAACAATCACTGTTTTGGCATGTTCAAAAAGCAATTCAGGGTTGAGCCGTTTTTCAACATTGCGGGCCATGTAACCCATTTCACCATGCATGTCGGTATCCAGCCACGATTTGAAATGCTTCTCCTCTTCTTCCAGAAAACCTGCAGGAACGATGGCGCAATCCAGAAACCCCAACTCTTTTGCCCTTGACTTTATATTTTCTGATATGTTACCTGAGTTTTGCATTTAGTTCACTTTATCCCTGTAATGTTGGAATCCAAATTTTGCATATTTTATTTCCTCCAAATTTGAATTACTGAATATACACACTCTTTTTCGTTCTTTAAAACATATCTCACTGTTTAGTAATTTATTTGCAGTTCGAATGATTGACATTCAGTATAAACAAAAAAAAGCTACCCGTTTCCGAATAGCTTTTTTAATCTGAAGTGGCGATAAAAATTCGCCTGTTCAGTTTAATTATATAAAAGTTAATTACGCATCAAGCCCGAAGCGCTCGAAACCGGTAACTTTTAAATCTTTGTCGTACTGTGCCAGATAATCTTTTACGGAAATTTTCCCGTCCTTAATAAAAGCCTGGTTCAGCAGGGTTACTTCTTTGTACCATTTCTGAAGCGCACCTTGAGCAATTTTATCGAGCATAGCTTCAGGTTTGCCTTCCTGGCGAAATTTTTCTTTGGCAATCTCCAATTCCTTATTAATAACTTCCTGAGGAATGGAATCGGTATCAACCGAAACCGGTGACATAGCAGCTACCTGCATGGCAATATCTTTGGCAACTTGTTCATCAACTCCGGCTTTACTAAATCCAACCAAAGTGGCCAGTTTATTTCCGGGGTGAATGTAACTTACCACTGTTTCTGCTTCAATCTTTCCAAAATAAGAAAGATCGAGTTTTTCTCCAATAACGCCGGTTTGCTCGGTTACCTGAGCTTCAACGGATCTGCTGTCAAGTTCCAGAGCTTTCAAAGCATCCAGGGTTTCGGGTTTTTGTGTCAATGCCACATTCAGAATGTTATCGGCGAAAGCCACAAAATTTTCGTTTTTAGCTACAAAGTCAGTTTCGCAGTTTAATACGACCAGCGCACCAAACTTTTTATCTTCAGTTGTTTTTGCCAGAACTGCACCTTCGGTTGCGTCCCTGTCGGCACGTTTGCTGGCCACTAATTTTCCTTTTTCGCGGATGATTTCGAGGGCTCTGTCGAAATTACCATCAGCATCGGCCAGGGCATTTTTGCAGTCCATCATCCCCGCACCGGTTACTTTTCTTAGTTTTACTACGTCGGCTGTTGTAAAAGACATAAAACTTGTTTTTAATATGATTTTAAAATACAGATAGCTAAATCGCTATTCTTCTTCATCTCCTGAATCTTCATCGTCAACAACATCTTCGTCGTCTTCAACTTTTTCATCTTCAACCGGTTTTGGCTCAGGAGCTTTATCCTTTCTCACTTTTCTGCGGCTTTTTTTCCGTGGCGCTTCCTCGTCGTCTTTCTTTTCGGCTTTTCTTTCGTTCAGCCCTTCACGAACGGATTCCACCATCGCACCAACAATTAGTTTGATGGATTGTGAGGCATCGTCGTTGGCCGGTATTACAAAGTCAATTCCTTCCGGATTCGAGTTGGTATCCACAATGGCAAAAACGGGTATTCCCAAACGATGAGCTTCGCGAACGGCAATCTTTTCTTTCATCACATCAACGATGAACAAGGCTGCAGGCAACCTGGTAAGGTCGGCAATACTTCCCAGAATTTTCTCCAGTTTAGCTCTTTGGCGGCCAATCTGAAGCTTTTCCCTTTTCGACAGGTTATCCCAGCTTGGGTCTTTTGCCAGTTTGTCGATAGACATCATTTTTTTTACGGCTTTCCTAATGGTAGGAAAGTTGGTGAGCATACCGCCGGGCCAGCGTTCAGTAACGTAAGGCATTCCAACGCTTTTCACCTGTTCGGCAACCAGTTCTTTTGCCTGCTTTTTGGTAGCAACAAACAAAACTTTGCGGCCCGATTTGGCAATCTGCTTCATGGCAGCCGCCGCTTCATCGATTTTTACAATTGTTTTTTGCAGATCGATGATGTGGATTCCGTTTTTTTCCATGAAGATATAAGGCTCCATGTTCGGATTCCACTTTCTTTTGAGGTGGCCAAAATGGGCACCTGCATCCAATAATTCCTGAAATGATACTTTTGGCATCTGTTTACTTTTTTATGATTCTAAAAGCAACCGTTGAGTAGTCCTGATTCATCGGGAGTCTCAACCGTTTTAGATCCATATAGTTTGACAATAAAAATATTAACGTTTTGAGAATTGGAACCGTTTTCTTGCTTTTGGCTGACCAGGTTTTTTGCGTTCCACTTCGCGTGGGTCGCGGGTAACAAATCCAGCAGCTTTCAGCTCTTTTCTCGATTCCGGGTCGATTTGCATCAATGCACGTGTAATAGCCAGGCGCAATGCTTCTGCCTGTCCTTTAATACCACCGCCATCCAAATTTACTTTGATGTCATATTTTTCGACTGCCTCAACCAGATTCAATGGTTGGGTAACAATGTACTGCAGGGTAGTGGTCGGAAAATACTCTTTAAACTCGCGTTTATTAATGGTAATGTTTCCTTTGCCTTCGTTCACGTAAATACGTGCAACTGCTGATTTTCTACGGCCTATTGTATTAACTACTTCCATTTTTCTT
>NZ_JAWLCI010000053.1:0-36761 GCF_041687215.1 Mariniphaga sp. | reverse complement strand
ATAGAACGGAAAGCAGGGAAACCGTTTTTTATTTACTATCCTATGCTGTTGCCGCACGATCCGTTTGTTCCCACACCCGATTCACCGGAATGGGCAGATCCGGAAAGGCGTTATGAGCACGATACTATTTATTTTAAAGACATGATTGCTTACGTCGATAAAATTATCGGCAGTCTGGAATCGAAACTGAAAGAAAAGAATGTTTGGGAAAATACCCTCTTCATTTTTACTGCCGATAACGGAACCCATCCTTCAGTCATTTCAGCCACCCAATCGGGAAATATAAAGGGGGCAAAAGGGCAATCCATCAATACGGGAAACCATGTACCTATGATTATTTCCTGGCCGGAAAAAATTAAAGAGGGTAGAATTTTTACCGGAATGATTGATTTTGCCGATTTTCTACCAACCCTGGCCGATGTGGCAGGAATTGAGCCGGCTTCTTTTTTCACCGACGGGAAAAGTTTTGCAAATGTTTTAACCAGCAAGAATTTCAGGTCCGAAAAGAAAGAAATTTTCATTCACTATTCGCCCCGCTGGGGAAGGTTTGCGCACAACCGCTGGGTGATGAACGAAGATTATAAACTATATCGTGACGGAAGATTTTACAATACTTTTGATGATCCTTTGGAAGAGAATCCGATTAAAAACCTTTCTGATTCAGAAGAAAAATTAAAGGGAAAATTTGAAATACTCATTCAGCAAAAAGAAAATGAAATTCCTTTTGAGTTGAATGATACAGCATTTATAATTCAAAACTAACCAACATGAATCTTGTCTTTCGAAAAAGATTTAGAAAGTCTTAATTTGGATGGAAAAAACATCTGGCCTTTTTTAACCGGCGAGAAAAAAGTGGCAGATAAGCGTTCAATGTATTGGAAAACCGGGCAAGCCTACGCAGTGAGGGAAGGAAACTGGAAATTGCTGGTTCACCGGAATTCGGGCCAAACCGAATTGTTCAACCTTGAAAATGATTTTAGGAAAACACGCAACCTCAGGGAATCTCATCCTGAAAAGGTGAAACATTTAATGAATATGATGGTGGGGTTTCAAAAAGGGGACAGGTGAAAAAGATTGAAAAAGAGATTTTTTGGAAAAACTTTCTGAATGATTTGAACGGTTAATTATCATATCTTCTTCTTTTAGTCCGCAACCACAACAATCTTCCGAGATAAAAAAAGCCGGAGAATAGAATAATTATAAAAACAATGCTTAAAACTGAATAGGTATCGGCACTAAATCCCCAACGAATTACCTGGCGCAAAGGTAGCCATGATTCTTTCTCAATGGATGTGAATGCAGTGTTGTATTTGGGTGTTTGATTGGGCACAATTGCAGGAAAGACTTGCTGTATGTCGTCCTGAATTTTTTCAATAACCCGTTCCATTTTTTGTTGCAACTCAAAATTTGCTTCAGTATATCTGATTTCATTCAGTTCCAACTCCAACTCAGCCCACTTTGAATTTGTGCCCCAGCTTTTTGTCGAGACCAGGTCGAGTGTTAAAGTGGCAAATGCTCCATTTTGATCACTTAGGTAAATCCGTCTGCGGTTCTGATTTAGGGTAAGTACTGGTTTCAATTTGTATGGATCGATATTGCGGGTGTAAAATGTGGTTTTGAATTTGCCCACCTCATTTCTTTTTACCAGACCCACCAGAGGATGTGAATCGTTAGCACCATTTCTGTCATCGCCCAATGATACGTTGAATTTGATTTCGGAACGTGCTGCACCAGTGGCATCTGCGCGGTCCAGTTTTATCTGAATAAGTTGACGACCATCTTTTTCACTTGCCGGTCCTGAGTGAACAGTGCGCATCCTGTGCCTTACACCATTGTTTTCTGTTAGGAGCATTAAATCCGAAGTATCGAAGTAAGTATCTGTAAAATCTTCGTCTCCAAATTCACCTGTAAATATATAACCCTCGTCAATGAGCCAGGAAACATCTTTGTAACGCACATGCATCCAATCCCAAACATCATCAAATTGTTCAAGAGGCAATCTCAATTTTATTTCATATTCAATGCGAATGTTATTATCGTCGTTGGTTGACAGTTGAAGAGAATTCTCTGAATCTTCAACGTTTATATCAGTTAAATATTCATGATTGATATTAGCATGGGAATCAACAAAAGCAATTCCGGGTATGGTTAGAAGAAGGATAAAAAAAAGCAAAAAAAGTCTGAAAAACAATGCCTTATAGTCTGAAGATTTTTCTTCACCCATTTTTCAATAGATTACAATTTTGAATTGCAATAATACTAAAAAAGCGGGACTGACCAAAAGATCAGAATGGCGTACCTGGGAATGAGTTTTTATGGATTAAAAGAATTTTAATTCCGGAAAATTTTTCACATCCGTTTCACGAATCATTTCCCAAACCGTTTCAATAATGAGTTCTACATTGGGTTTGGAAAAGTATTCCCCGTCAATTCCGTAAGCCGGACGGTGTTCTTTTGCCGGTAAAGTACGTGGCGAAGCATCGAGGTAATCGAAAGCCTTTTGCTCTTCAAGTACTTTTTGCATCATGTAAGCGGTAGCACCTCCGGGAACGTCTTCATCAATAAAGAGTACTTTATTGGTTTTTTTAACCGATTCAAGGATAATGTGATTTACATCGAACGGCAGCAAGGTTTGTACATCGATTACTTCGGCTGATATACCGTAATTTTCAAGCAGTCCGGCTGCTTTTACCGCATGGTGAACGTTCCAGGCATAAGTAACAAATGTGATGTCTGTTCCTGCTTTAACAATTTCAGGAACTCCCAGGGGAACCTTAAATTTACCTATATTTTCGGGAAGTTTTTCTTTTACATTGTAACCTTTCAGCGGTTCAATTACGAGCGCAGGATCGCTGGCTTCCAGCAGGGTGTTGTACATTCCGGCAGCCTGGGTCATATTGCGTGGAAGGCAAAGGTGCATTCCCCGAAGCGAACCCAGTATCATTTGCATAGGCGAACCGGCGTGCCACATTCCCTGCAACTGATGGCCGCGTGTGCGCACAATTACCGGTGCCATTTGTTTTCCTTTGGTTCGATACTGCATACTGGCCAAATCATCACTCAAAGTAGAGTGAGCATAAATCAGATAGTCGAGGTACTGAATTTCGGCAATGGGTCTGAATCCGCGAAGTGCCATTCCAATCCCCTGACCAATAATAGTAGCTTCTCTGATTCCTGCGTCGGAAACACGGTGAGCGCCGTAATTTTTCTGCATACCTTTCATGCCCTGGTTCACATCACCCAGTTTTCCGGTGTCCTGCCCAAATGTTACCAGATTTGGGTATTTGTTAAATAAAACATCGAAATTCCGGCTCAGTATTTCCGAACCGTTTATTTCGATGCTTTCAGTATTGTATCTGGCGGGTTCGGGTTTAACTTTAAGGGCAGAATCTTTACCTTCGCGGTAAAGTTGCTTGTTGTAGAATTCCCGGCTTTTTTGTTCAAATCCGGAAATCCAGTTATTTAATTCTTGTTGCTCTTTTTTGAAATCTGTTTTTGCATGTATCGAAAAATACAGGCGTTTGGCAAAACTTAAATATTTTCTTCTAGTGGGGAAAATACGTTGTTTAATTTCTTTCAATTCGCCGGTTTTATCCAATTTTCCGTTTGAATTTTGGCGAATATTTTCAATAATATTTTCGAGTTCTTCCACTTCAACAGAAAATCCACCGGAATAATTTTTCCAGGCTTTTTGTCGTGCTTCTTTTGCCCGCTTTTCAGCATTGTTTTCTATTTGTGTGAGGGTTTCCATGTCGGCTTTTCCGGTTTCGAGGAGCCATTTTTTGAATTGAATCAAGCCGTCGAATTCTTTTTCCCATTCCAAGCGGTCTTTATCTTTATATCGTTCCTGAGATCCGGAAGTGGAGTGGCCTTGCGGCTGGGTTAATTCCTGAATATGAAATAGTGCCGGAGTTTGGGTTTTCCGGCATTTTGCAATTCCCTCTTTAAATGTTTTTACCAGTGCCGGATAATCCCACCCATTGCAGGTGTAAATTTCAATGCCATTGGTATTTTTCTCTTTTTGAAAACCTTTCAGCGCTTCTGAAATACTGGATTTGGTTGTTTGCAGTTCAACCGGTACACTGATTCCGTAACCATCGTCATAAACCGCAACAGCCATTGGAACCTGCATTACTCCGGCGGCATTGATGGTTTCAAAAAACAGTCCTTCGGAAGTACTGGCATCACCAATGGTTCCAAAAGCTACTTCATTTCCGGTAACATTGTTGTTCAAATGTTTTTTCATTTCAGGATTTTCCCTGACTGTTTTCGATGCCTGTGCCAATCCCAGTAAACGAGGCATTTGTCCACCTGTAGATGATATGTCGGCGGCTGAATTGTATTTCTCTGCCAGGTTTTTAATCTCTCCGTTTTCATCAAGGTTCGAAGTGGTAAAATGATTATTGAAATTTCGGCCTCCTGTGGATGGATTCAGTTCGTCATCGGTTTCGCCATAAATCATAGCAAAAAACTCTTCTGGTTGTAGTAACCCAAGGGCAAGCATAAAAGTCTGGTCGCGATAATAACCCGAGCGCCAGTCGCCTTTTTGAAATGTTTTAGCCATGGCAAGTTGTGGGATTTCTTTTCCGTCGCCAAAAATACCAAAATGGGCCCGGCCGTTGTGTACTTCACGTCGGCCTAAAACACTCAGTTGCCGGCTTAAGTAAGCCAGGTAATAATCGTTAAGTGCTTCTTCTGTCTTTATTTGGTTGGTTGTGGATATTTCCGGTTTTTCTAAATACATGCGCAATTTATTTAAGACTTTTTAGTCTGATAACCGGTAAAATAACGTTTGGGGACGGGATTTGTTTAATGGAGATTCACTGCAGAAATACAAAAATGAAAGAATGCCTGAATGGGCAGGAAATCAATGGAATTCTGAAATCATCTTTTGTGTTATCTGCAAATCACACAAATCTCTATCAATCATAATCAACCTCCACCAAACTCCAATTTTTTCCTTTCACTCTTTTTCCGGCTTTTCAATCCTCCCGTAATATGAAATAGCTTGCCGGTTGGTACTGGTAACATTAAGGGTGGAATATCCCAACTCCGAAATGTGAAATGAATAGGTTATGTAGTCCATTTTATTTTTCACTTCCAGGCTAATCCTATATCCGTTGCCGTTTTCCTCCATCTCATAAATTTCAATAGGCAACGAAAAATCGAAAGCTGAATTCCGTCCACCGTAATCCACATGGTAAGCTACACCGTAAAATGGTAAGTACGAAAAAATAGAATCGTCTCTTACTTCGGCCTCAAAAGTGTAGCTTAACTGGATGCTGCCTCCGCCCAGTGGCATGGCATGGGTTGGAATAAATACAAATGATTTGTTTTCAATCAGATTTTTTACTTCTTCCATTCTTTTTTCCTGACGTTCTTCCCTGCGTTCTTTCCGGCTTTTTACAGGTTCCTGGGCAAAAAGGTCCGGAAGAATTAATGCGATTAAAAATGCGAATAAAATTATACGTTTCATGGCTTCTCAATTTTTTAATTGATACAATAAACTTATTTTCGTTTAATTATTCCGCTACACAGCAAAAATTGTTCCGGCGGAGTTTACGTTTAAAACTAAATTTAGTTATGGCAGGAAAATATATTGGTGCGCACGTTAGCGCTGCGGGCGGCGTTGAGAATGCTCCTGTAAACGCTTTTGAAATAGGTGCAACAGCATTTGCTCTTTTTACCAAAAACCAGCGGCAGTGGCAGGCAAAACCGCTGGCTGAAGAAAGTATCAGCGCGTTTAAAGAAAATTGTGAAAAATTTGGATTTAAGCCTGAGCAGATTTTACCTCACGACAGTTACCTGATTAATTTGGGCCATCCGGAAAAAGCTGCGCTGCAAAAATCGCGCGATGCTTTTCTGGACGAAATGCAACGGTGCGAACAACTGGGCCTCGATCGGCTGAACTTTCACCCGGGGAGCTACCTGAACCAAATCAGTGAAGAGGAATGCCTCAGTATAATTGCGGAATCCATTAATATTTCTTTGGAAAAAACAAAGGGAGTAATCGCTGTTATTGAAAATACCGCCGGGCAGGGGACTAATCTTGGTTTTTCGTTTTACCAGTTAAAAAAAATCATCGATCAGGTGGAGGATAAAAGCAGGGTGGGTGTTTGCATCGACACAGCTCATGCTTATTCTGCCGGATACGACCTGAAAACCAAAGCAGGTTTTGAAAAAGTTTTTCAGGAATTTGATGAGGTGATTGGTTTTGAATACATGAAAGGAATGCACCTGAACGATTCCAAAAAAGATTTTGGTTCGAAGGTGGACCGGCACGACAGTTTGGGCAAAGGCACTTTGGGGCTGGAAGTTTTTGAGTGTATTATGAACGATGATCGGTTTAACGGCATTCCCCTAATTCTGGAAACGCCCAACGAAGACCTCTGGGCCGAAGAAATTAAACTTTTGAAAAGCCTGCAAAAATGAGTGAAACAATTTACCTTAACGGAACTTTTCTTCCGAAAGAAAAAGCAGCAATTTCGCCCGACGACCGCGGGTTTATTTTTGCTGACGGTGTTTACGAAGTGATTAAATATTACAACGGAAAACCTTTTCGGTACGACGACCATCTGGAACGGCTTGAAAGAAGTTTAAAGGAAGTTCAAATCAGATTTGAAGATTTGGCTGTTTTTGAAAACATTTTCAGTAAGTTGCTCGAAGAAAACAGGTTGACCGAAGTACATTCCGGAATTTACCTGCAGATAACCCGCGGTGCTAAAAATCGGGTGCATCATTTCCCTGAAGGAATTCAACCAACGGTTTATGCCTTTGCATTTCCGTTGCCTTCGTTTACCGAAAACCTGGAAAGGGGGATTAAAGTGATTACCCGTGAAGATATCCGTTGGCTGCGCTGCGACATAAAATCGGTTGCGTTGCTGCCCAACACAATGCTTTACAACCAGGCTGTGGAATCCGGGGCAGGGGAGTGCATCCTCATTCGCGATGGCAAGGTGACCGAAGCCACCCATTCCAGTGTGCTTGCAGTAAAAAATGGAACGGTAATTACGCATCCGCTTTCGAACCTGATTTTGCCGGGAATTTCCCGGAAAGTGATTCTGGAGATTTGTACCAAAAACAATATTCCGGTTGAAGAACGGAACTTTTCAGAAAAAGAATTATACGATATGGATGAACTGATGATTTCCGGTACCGGCAGTGAAATAACGCCGGTTATTCAGGTTAATGATACCCCGGTTGGAAACAAAAAACCGGGCGAAATCACCCGGTTTTTGCAAAAGAAATTTTTTGAAATGGTTTAACCAATCATCTCTTTCACTTGTTTGTAAACATTTTCTCTGTTGAAATCGAGTTTTTCGTCGAGCACTTTGTAAGGTGCAGAAAAACCGAACGTTTCCAGACCGAATGTTTTTCCGTTTTCGCCAACCAGTCCGGCCAGAGTTACCGGCAAGCCTGCTGTGAGGCCAAAGCGTGGTACTCCGGTTGGAAGAACACTTTCCTGGTATTCTTCAGGCTGGTTGCGGAACAGTCCTTCCGAAGGAGCGGAAACCACCTGAACTTTCAGGCCGTCTTTTTCTGATAACAGTTTGGCTCCCTCAACCAGTGTGGCAACCTCTGAGCCGCTGGCTACCAGCACCACATCGGGTTTTTCGGCCGATTTCAGTACAATGTAAGCACCTTTTTCGGTTTGCAATGCCGATTCATAAGCATTTCCTTTTACGGGCAGGTTTTCAATATTCTGACGCGACAAAATAAGTGCAGTTGGTGTATCGGTGTTTTCCATGGCCATTTTCCAGGCCACGGTGGCTTCGTTAGCATCAGCCGGACGAAGCACCAACATGCTGTTTTTGCCGCTGTGATTTTTTAGTTTTTCCAGGAGGCGGATTTGTGCTTCCTGTTCCACCGGTTGGTGGGTTGGCCCGTCTTCACCTACGCGGAAAGCGTCGTGTGTCCAAACGTATTTTACCGGAAGTTCCATCAGCGCAGCCAAACGAACGGCAGGTTTCATGTAATCGGAGAAAACGAAAAAGGTTCCGCAAACCGGGATAACCCCGCCGTGCAGCGCCATTCCGTTGGCCATGCAGGCCATGGTTAGTTCGCTAACCCCAACCTGAAGGAACGAACCGCTAAAATCGCCTTTGCTGAAAGCGGTAGTTTTTTTCAGGAATCCGTCGGTTTTATCGGAGTTGGACAGGTCAGCCGAAGCAACAATCAGGTTTTCCACTTTGCCGGCCATTGCGCCCAGCACTGTTCCCGAGGCGCCACGAGTTGCCACATTGGCTTTTTGTTCCACTGCTGAAAAATCAAAATCGGGCAGTTCGCTGGAAAAGAATTTTTTCCATTTTGCGGCCAGTTCCGGATTTTCAGCCTCCCACTTGGCTTGTGCTTCTTTTTTTACTTTAGCAGCCTTAATCAGTTCTTCTTTTCGTTTGTCATAAACAGCTTTTACATCGTCGAAAATTACAAACGGATTTTCAGCATCTCCACCCAGGTTTGCAATGGATTTTGCAAAATCTGCACCTGCTTCACCCAAAGGCATTCCGTGGGTTGAAGTCTGGCTTTCAAAACTTTCTCCTGTTTCTGTAACAGCACCTTTCCCCATTATTGTTTTCCCGATAATCAGGGTTGGTCGTTCTGTTTCGGTTTGAGCATTTTTTAGTGCACCTCTGACCTGGTCAGCATCATTCCCCTGAATGGTGATTACATTCCATCCCCAGGCTTCGTATTTTTTTGCCGTATCTTCAGCCGTAACAATATCTGTTTTTGTAGAAAGCTGAATATCGTTGGAGTCGTAAAACATGATGAGGTTTCCAAGTCCTAAATGTCCTGCAATTCGGCCAGCTCCCTGTGAAACTTCTTCCTGCACTCCGCCATCGGAAATAAACGTGTAAATTTTGTGTGACACCCAGTCACCAAAACGTGCTGCCAAAAATTTGGCGGCAATGGCTGCTCCAACGGCCATAGTGTGTCCCTGTCCGAGCGGACCGGAAGTGTTTTCAACTCCCCGCTCAACATCTAACTCAGGGTGCCCCGGTGTTACGCTGCCCCATTGACGGAAATTTTTCAAATCTTCCATGCTGTAATAACCGGCCAAAGCCAGCACCGAATAAAGCATAGGCGACATGTGACCGGGATCGAGGAAAAACCGGTCGCGGTTGGCCCAGGTCATGTCCGACGGGTCGTAGTTTAAAAATTCAGAATAAAGGATGTGGATAAAATCTGCGCCTCCCATGGCTCCGCCCGGGTGCCCAGATTTCGCTTTTTCCACCATGGCTGCCGAGAGAATACGGATATTGTCGGCTGCTTTGGTTTCCATTCGTTTGCTCATTGTTATCTTTTTTTGAATTAAATTTTTACCTGATTTTCAGTTGATGTCAAAAATAACAAAAAAAGAGGAACCCGTTGAATTCCTCTTTCATGTACAATAATTTTTAACCCTGAATTATGCGTACCATAATAACACCTTTAATGGCTTCCAGCTTTGTTTTAATTTCAGGATTAATGGATGCGCGCGCAACATCAATAATATTGTAGGCAATATTTTCGTGTTTTTTGTTCAGCATGTTGTCGATGTTCAATCCTTCAGAAGCCAGAACACTTGAAATCTGGCTTACCATGTTTGGAATATTCTGGTTAGCAATCAGAATTCTTGCCCCACCGTTACGATCCATTTGCGCCTCAGGAAAGTTAACGGAGTTTTTAATATTTCCGTCTTCCAGAAAATCCTTCACCTGGTTAACAGCCATAATGGCGCAGTTCGTTTCCGATTCTTTAGTTGAAGCACCGAGGTGCGGAATGGCGATTGCGTTTTTCATGTTTAGGGTTTTTTCGTTGGGAAAATCGGTTACATACCGGGCCACTTTTCCTGAATCAATGGCTTCCTCCAATGCATCGAGATCAACCAGTCCGCCACGTGCAAAATTCAGAATGCGGACATCATTTTTCATCATCCCGAATTTTTCCTTGTTAATGTAATTTTTGGTTTCAGGTGTAAGCGGAATATTTAACGTAACATAGTCAGCCTGGCTCAACAATGCCTGAATTCCATTAACAAATTTCACCTGGTTACTTAGCTTTAAAGCCTGTTTAACCGACATGTAAGGGTCGAATCCAATTACTTTCATCCCCAGTGAGTGTGCCGCGTTTGCCACCAAAACACCAATGGCGCCCAGACCTACTACAGCCAGCGTTTTTCCCTGAATTTCCTGGCCTGCAAAATTTTTTTTACCCTGTTCTATAAGTGCCGGAACTTCCTCTCCCTTTCCTGCAAGTGTTTTTGCCCAGGCCACTCCGTCGGTAATGTCGCGCGAAGCCAAAAGTAAACCTGCAATTACTAATTCTTTTACACCATTGGCATTGGCGCCGGGCGTATTAAAAACCACAATTCCCTTTTCTGTACATTTATCAAGCGGAATATTGTTAACACCTGCACCTGCTCGCGCCACGGCTTTTAACGATGGCGGCAATTCCATCTCATGCATGTTGAAACTGCGTAAAACAATGGCATCAGGATGAGGCATTTCACTTGCAATTTCATAATTGTCTAACTGAAAAAGGCTCAGACCTTTAGTGTCAATCTTATTTAATGTTTGAATTTTAAACATATGATTTTAATTTTAATTTGTTAACTGACAGTGCAATACTGACAAATATCAGGAATTTATCTGAAGAAGACAGGCTGATTTCGGCTTAACTTTTCAATATGAAATTAACATTAAGAAGAATTTGAATTTCAGGTGTTTTCCCGTTTCAACCCCGAAAAATATTTTTTAGATGCCCTTTTAACATGGGGCGAAAGGAGCACGGCCGAAATAACTGTTGGGAAAGCCATTAAAGCAAAGGCAATGTCAATAAAACCTATTATAACCCGAAGATTGGAAATTGCGCCGATAATAATAACTCCCACAAAAATATAATTGTAGATATACCCGTATTTTGCACCGGCCACAAATCCCAGGCATTTTACTCCGTAATAAGGAAATGCAAACAGGGTTGACATGGCAAAAAAGGTCACTGCACCAGTTAGTATGTATTTCCCGTAAATGGGAATAGCTGCTTCAAATGCATGGGCCGTTAGCGTAATTCCGTCGGCTGAACTTTCGAGCCAGGTGTTGGTGACAATAATAGCCAGCGCGGTCATGGTGCAAATGATGAGGGTGTCGATAATTGGTCCGAGCATGGCAACCAGACCTTCGCGAACCGGTTCACTGGTTTTGGCTGCACCGTGTGCCATGGGCGCCGTTCCCAAACCGGCCTCGTTTGAAAAAGCTGCACGGCGCACCCCTGTAATAATTACAGCTCCCACCGAACCTCCCAAAACCGCTTCGCCGGTAAAAGCATCGTAAAAAATGGTTTTAAATGCAGGAATAATCTGCGAAGTATTCGAGAAAATGATGATAAGGACTGTAACCACATAAACCACTACCATAATGGGTACAAGCCGGCCTGTAACATTTCCGATTCGTTTAATTCCGCCAATAACCACAATGCCTGTGATGATTGAAATTACAATTCCTGTTAACAGATCAGTCTGAAAGTTTCCGCCAATATTATTGGGAATTAAAACTGTGTCGCGTACCATTTGGGTGAGCTGGTTGGCCTGAAAAAGTGGTGAAACGCCAATCATTCCAACAATGGAAAAAAATACCGCAAGTGGCCGCCAGTTTTTTTCCAGACCTTCGGTAATAAAATACATGGGCCCACCCTGAATTTCGCCGGCTGAGTCTTTCCCCCGATACATGACTGCCAGCGTGCAGGTAAAAAATTTGGTTGAAATACCGAGCAGTGCCGAAATCCACATCCAGAAAACAGCGCCCGGTCCGCCCATCGTTATGGCCACTGCCACACCGCTTACATTTCCCATTCCAACCGTTCCTGCCAATGCGGTGGATAGTGCCTGATAGTGCCGGAGTTGTCCCGGTTCATTGGGGTCGTCATATTTGCCGGTTAAAATTTGCATTGCGTGCCCCAGGTAACGTAACGGGGCCAAACGGGAATAAATCAGGAAATAAAAACCGCCTCCAAGCAATAAAATCAAAACAGGAACACCCCAGATAAAATCTGCGCTGTTTATGATGAATTGCCCGATATTTTCAATTGTTTGGTTCAGGATGATTTTGGATTATTTCAACTGAATTTTGGCAAATACCGGAAGGTGATCGGATGGGAATCTTTGATCTTTAAAATCAGACAAAGTTGCATATTTTAAAACTTCTGCACCCCCGAAGACAAAGATGTAATCAATCCGGCGGCTGGTCAAATCAGCATCAATTTTAAATCCGTTGTATGTGCCCACTGGTCCGTAAGGCGGTTCCTCAGAAACCTCGAAGCTGTCTTTCATGTACTTTTTCAAAAGGATTATTGGCTCCTGATCCGGAGTGAGGTTGAAATCCCCGGTTAAAACAACAGGCAGATTTTTATTGCGGGTCATTTCCCTGATTTTTTTCTCAATGAGAAGCGCCGAATTTTTACGCGCATCCACGCCTACATGATCGAAGTGGGTATTAAAAACCAGGAACTGTTTTCCGGTTACCTTCGACTGAAAACGGCCCCAGGTGACAATTCTGTTAAGCGCTGCATCCCAGCCTTTACTTGGAGCCTCTGGTGTTGGAGAAAGCCAGAAAGTGCCGTGGTCATACAAGATAAATTTCGATTTATTATAGAAAATGGGGGAAAATTCACCTGCCTTTTCGCCATCGTCGCGGCCAACACCAAACCATTCATATTCAGGCATTCCTTTTTCAATGTCGAGAATCTGGTCATAAAGCGCTTCCTGTAAACCAAAAATATCTGCTTCATGAAAGCGCAAAAGTCCGTTAACCATTTCAATGCGGTTTGGCCACGCATTTTCACCGTCGGAAGCTGTGTTGAGCCTGATGTTATAAGAAACAATATTCATTTGCTGCGAAAATAGGGTAGCTGGGATTAAGAACAAAAGGATACTCAATAATTTTTTCATTCGTTTATATTTAAAATTTTTAATGGAAACTCATGGAACTCGCATGCAATGATATCATTCTCCTGTATGAAATTTTTACATGCTCGTTTCATTGCTCACAAAAATTAAATTGTTCGTATTTCTGATTTTGCTTTTCACTTTTTACAATGGTATGCCGTGATTCACCATTTTCTTTCAGAACAAAATTATAACAAAAATCTACAACCTCATCGAAATATTCAGTCATTGGTTTTCCTGCCATTTCGTGCCCGCCGCCACAGGTTGTATGCAGCCAGTAAGGCACATTCAGTTTTTCAAGCTTTTGGGCCAGCGTGTGTGAGCCATGTAAAACCAGATAACCGGGTTTGTTTGTTTCGCAATAATGATGCGGAGCGGTGGCATAGGGCACCAGGTTATCGTCGGTTCCGTGAAAAAAAAGCGAAGGAATAGCTGACTCGCCGTAAATTATGGATGTGTCGGGAATAGCCCCAGCCATGCCAATCACTCCTGCATAGGCAACCGGACCTGAAGGCAAATCGTAACAAACCGGAGGAGAATAAGCGGTTATGAGCACAGCCTCGGCCCCTGCACTGCTGCCGGCAAGAATAAAATTTTGAGGATCTATTTCCAGATACTCATGATTTTGAATAAGGTAAAATGTGGCATCCTGAATGTCAGCCACGGCTGCATCAAAGGTTGCCAGTTTTTCGGAAGCCGGGCAATCGCAGCCAAATCCTCCCGGCTGGTCTTTTCGGGTTAACCGATACGAAATGGAAGCCACTACATACCCATATTCTGCAAGATTGGTACAAAATTGAACGATATCTTCGCTGTTTCTGGTTCCACCCTGAAAACCTCCGCCGTGAACATAAATTATCATTGGCCTGTCTGTGTCCGGATCATTTTGCGGCAGGTAAATATCCATTTCGAGGTTTTCTCCATCCTTGGTGGCGTAGGTGTGTGTTTCAACTGAGATTTCGCTGGTGAAAAATTGAAAATATTTTTCCTGCCCCAGGACATTAAAAACGAGGATTGAAATTGAAATGATTAAAAGGATTTTTTTGTTCATAGTGAAAAAATTTTGCCGAAGATACTAATAATGTGATTTTGGAAAAAACAAAACAAAAAAAGGGATCCGGAATTTCCGAATCCCCATGGTTTAGTTTCCCAAACCAGATGTTAATTATTCAACTGTGAATTATAAAATTTATCTTCCCGAAAAATTTTAAGCTATACACTTTGCTGTATGAATCAAAATTCAATCCAAAGATAATAATTCGCTGAATTCCAATTTTTTGAAGATAATAAGTTAATGTTTTAAGTGTCATTTTGGGAAAGATTTTCTATTATAAAAACAAAAAATCCGGCAGTTGAATACCGGATTTTTTTAAAGTTTGTGAAATAATCATTTAAAAGCGCTCGCGTTTGGTGTATTTTGTATGCAATAAATGATGCGATAACTCACCGAGCGGTTCTTTAAGGAAATCTTTATAAAGTTTCTGAACTTCAGGATTTTCGTGTGATTTTCGGATAGTAAGTTCGGCGTCTTCGGCATAAATGGCTTCGGCACGTTTTTGCCTGATTTCCGGATTGGTTGGAATGGGTTGACCGCCACCTCCAAGGCATCCGCCAGGGCAGGCCATAATTTCCACAAAATGGAAATCGGCTTCACCAGCTTTTACTGCATCCATTATTTTTTTTGCATTAACCAACCCGTGTGCAACGGCACATTTTAGTTCAACACCATCGAGAAAAGCCCATTCTTCCAAAGGATTTTCAATTTTTATAGTTGCTTTTCTTACGCCTTCCAGACCACGAACCGGTGTAATGTTGAGGTTTTCGAAAGGCACTTCGCGTCCGGTTACCAGTTCGTAGGCTGTTCGCAAAGCTGCTTCCATTACCCCGCCTGTTGCTCCGAAAATAACTCCGGCTCCGGTTGAATCGCCCATTAACCTGTCAAATTTTGCAGGCGCCAGTTTGTCGAAATCCAATCCGGCCTGTTTAACCATAATGGCCAATTCTCTGGTTGTTAAAACATAGTCCACATCACGGTATCCGCTATCGTGCATTTCGGGTCGGTGTGCTTCGTATTTTTTTGCTGTACAAGGCATTATGGAAACCGATATGATGTTTTCAGGTTCAATGTTTCTTGCTTTGGCGTAATAGGTTTTTGCCAGTGCTCCAAACATTTGCTGGGGCGATTTACAGGTGGAAAGATTATCCAGGTGTTCAGGATATAAATGTTCGATGTATTTGATCCAGCCTGGTGAGCAGGAAGTTATCATCGGAATTTTAACATTTTTGTCTTTTTCAACGAGAGCTTTTTTTAGTCTCATGAGCAATTCGGTGCCCTCTTCCACAATAGTTAAGTCGGCAGTAAAGTCGGTATCGAGAACTGAATCGAATCCCAATCTGCGCAAAGCAGCCACCATTTTACCGGTAACTCTTTCGCCGGGTTTCATTCC
The DNA here is from genome assembly GCF_041687215.1 of Mariniphaga sp. Classification (NCBI taxonomy): domain Bacteria; kingdom Pseudomonadati; phylum Bacteroidota; class Bacteroidia; order Marinilabiliales; family Prolixibacteraceae; genus Mariniphaga; species Mariniphaga sp. The sequence continues at coordinate 21,395 of NZ_JAWLCI010000053.1, read as the reverse complement.
CATTTCCTCGCCTAAACCAACGCGTACGGCAGGTGCTGTTTGTACCACTACATGTTTTGTGGGATCAGAAATTGCACCCCATACTTCTTCAATGTAATTTCTTTCAACCAGGGCGCCTGTTGGGCAGTGGTTAACACATTGGCCGCAATTGGTACAAACCACATCATTCATGGCTTTTTCAAAGAAAGTGGAAATTTTCATTCTGTCGCCTTTGTAAGCCACGGTCAGTGCATTTACGCCCTGAAGTTCAGCGCAGGTTCTTACACACCGCTGGCACCTGATACATTTGCTGTCGTCTTTCATAATCGACGGCGAAAACATATCGATGGTGTAATTTTTCAGTGGTGCCAGTTCCAAAAAATCCTGAGTCATTATTTTATATTCCGATGCCAGTTCCTGCAATTCACAGTTTCCATTCCGGTAACACTTGGTGCAGTCTGCGTTATGTTCGGCCAGCAACAGTTCAATAATGTGTTTTCTTGAATTTCTTACTTTTAAACTGTTGGTAAGAATTTCCATGCCGTCTTCACACGGAGTGGCACAGGCAGCAGAAAGTCTTTTCTGACCTACAACTTCAACCACACAAACACGGCAGTTACCCGCCACACAAAGGTCTTTGTGGTAGCAAAGTGTTGGAATTCTGATGCCTTCTTCTTCTGCGGCTTCAAGTATGGTTTTCCCTTTTTTAATTTCTACAGGAAAACCGTTTATGGTTATATTAACTTTTTTGTTCATTGCTTCAAATTAAGTTTTTTAGTAAATCATTTCTTCACGGAAGTTCTCTACAATGGAAGAGAAAGAATTGGCTACCGACTGGCCCAATCCGCATTTAGCTGTAAGCTGCATGGTTTCGGTAAGCTTTAAAAGCTTGTCGAGGTATGCTGCTGGTTTTTCCCCTCTTTTAACGGCTTTAATTCCCAGCAACAGTTGCTGGCAACCAACCCGGCATGGTGTGCACTGGCCACACGATTCTTCCCTGAAAAATTCGAGGTAATTATCGAGCACGTTGAACATGGACCTTGAGCTGTTAAAAAGCATCATAGAACCTCCGGTTGGAAGTGAAATACCTACAAGTTTTCCTTCGTATCCAATGGCAGTGTCTTTAAATTTTTTGCGTGGAACCAGAAAGCCAGATGCACCGCCAACTTGTACTGCTTTTGTATCTCCATCGCCAAATTCATAAACGAAATCCTGAAGACTCATGCCGAGCTCCAGTTCGTAAATGCCAGGTTTTGGCGTATCGCCCGACACAGAAAATAGTTTGGTTCCGCGTGAATACTGCACGCCCAAATCGTAGAATTTTTTAGCGCCGTATTTAAATATGGTCCAGGTGTGAACCAGCGTTTCTACGTTATTTATAACAGTGGGTTTGCCTCGGTATCCGGCCTGAGTAGGAAATGGCGGTTTGTTGCGGGGTTCTCCGCGTCTGCCTTCCATCGATTCCATCAGGGCGGTTTCTTCACCACAAATGTAGGCACCGCTTCCCATAAAAATTTTTATTTTGAAATCGAGGTTAATTTCCTGACAGTAGTATTGGAATTCGTCAATAGCCTTATACAGTTCTTCTTCCAGAAATTTGTATTCGCCCCGCAGGTAAATAAAACCTTCTTTTGCACCGGTAACATAGCCGCAAACAGCCATTGCTGTAAGTACTTTATACGGAACTTTGGAGAGTATTTCGCGGTCTTTGAAAGTTCCGGGTTCGCCCTCGTCGGCATTACAAATTACATATTTTTCCGTTGCTTTTGATTCTGCAGTCAGCTTCCATTTTAATCCGGTAGGGAAACCGGCGCCACCACGTCCTTTTAGTTCAGAACTGATGAGTTCGTTAATAATTTCATCGGGTTTCTTTTTGATGGTAGTGGAAAGAACTTTTTCCCAGTCGTTTTCATTTCTGAAAATGAAATCTACCCTTTTAAGTTGATATGAGTATGCCATTGCTTCCTGTTTTAAATGTTTTCTTTCATGTATTTCGTAAGAATTTCCCGTACCTTTTCTGGTGTCACTTCGGTATAAACATCGTCGTTTATAAGCATTGCCGGAGCTTTGTGACACCATCCCAGGCAGTTGGTTTCAAGCAGGGTAAACTTCTTGTCGGGTGTGGTTTCACCTGTTTTAATTTTCAGCATGTCCTGAATGGCAAATAGCAACTGGTTTTTACCCTTCATGGCACAGGTAATGGTTTTACAAATACGAATAATGTATTTACCCGCAGGTTTCGTTTCCAGGAACGAATAGAAGGTGGCCGTTCCAAATACTTCAGCAGCAGGAATGTCCATTTCCCGCGCAATTTCAATCATGGAGTACTCAGAAAGGTACTTTTCTTTTTGGACTACTCCCTGCATTACTGGCAGCAGGTTTTCGCGATGCCTGCCATGTTGATCGGCCAGGTCTTTAATTAAAGATTGGATGGGATTCATAGGCAAAATTTAAGTTATAAAATCGTTTTTTTTAAGTAAATTTAAATACCTTTTCAGGTATGATTTGTTGTATAAAATATGCCAACAAAACTGTGCATAAAAATAAGCAGATGATTGAAAAAAAACGAGGACATTGTTGTGTAACATGTCTGTTCTTCAACATGATTTTGGATGTATAACGTAGAATAAGTTTAAATAAGCATGAAATTATGATTTTTATCAAAAAAAAGACCGGTTTATTTGGTTTGATTTTTGTTTAAAAAAAAGCATAAAAAATGAAAATTATAAGCAACCTTTTTAGCCATGAGGTTGTCATTATTTCAGAAGCCATTCATTTTTTAAAATTACAAGAATCAGAAAGCAATGAAAACAATGATCAGATTATTCTTTTTGGGGATAGTTTTTATATTTCCCCAGGCCGCAGAGGCACAACTTTTATCTCTTTCAGGGTATGTAAAAAATTTCATTACCGGCGAACCCGTTGAAAATGCAGCCATTTATGAAGCAGATTCCGGAATTGGAACTATCACAAACAAAGATGGTTACTACAAATTGCTTTTGCAAAAAGGAGAACAGAGATTAAAAATTTCCAGTACCGGTAGCGAAAGTTATAATGCCACTTTTGTTATGGTATCAGATACAATTATTTCTGTTGAATTAAAACCACTCAATTTTTCCGGAAACAGTGTTGTTGCGGGAAATAAAGTAGTAAAAGACTCGGTTTTTGAAAATGAAAATTCATCTTCAACAAAAAAGCGGCGCTAATTTTGGTTTTGGTTTTACGAATGCAATTTTTTAATGAAAAAATATTTCTCATTTTGAAAAGAGGAACTCTGAAATTTTAATTTTACTTGCTTTTTAGTACCTGAGTAATGGTAACTCCAAGACTTTTGTCGGGCCGCGGAATTTGGATTAAGTCGCTAAGCGTGGGCACCAAATCAACAGCATTGTGTTTTTCCGTAATGTTTTGTGGCTGAATGCCCGCGCCGTAAAATACCAGCGGAATATGAGATTGGTCGGTAAAATTCACTTTTTTAAATTTATAGGATGGCTGCCAGCCCTCTTTCAAAAGATAGAGAAAATCGCCCGATCGGTCTTTGGCATACGATTTATAAAGTGTTGCCAGCAGCCCGTTTGTTGAACTTCCCTGTTCGAGCTGGTGCGCTGTCATCGACAACTGAACACCTTCAAACTGGTTGATAAAATTCGAAGCTTCCTCCCGTATTTCATTCAGGCTAATTTTATTTTTTTTAATTAAATCGTGGTTTAAATAAACCTGAAGATCGGAGTAAAATTCAATCCAGTTCCCCTCTCCGTAAGTAACATTCAGATAGGAGGTAAGTAATGCAAGTGAACTTTCGGGCGAAAAATGATTGACCGGCAAATGAAATTCTTCCTTCAGGTAATCAACCGGATAAGACGCTGAAGTGTTGGCTGTAAGAAAAAAGAGCACGTTTTCTTTTCCGAACTTTTTTTCGGCATAATTTACCACTTCTGCAATGTATTTATCAAGGTAAAGGTAACTGTCCTGCATTTCCAGTGATGCCGGCCCAAAAGATCCGTTTTCGTAATCCATGGAAGAAAAAACAAAAGTAACAAAGTCGGTGTGCTCGTCTTCCCCAATGGGTTCATTTTCAAATAGCTGAATAGCGAAGTTCTTTATAATTTCATTGGCATAAGGTGTTGTTTTTACCGGAGTAAGTTGTTCAGCTCTTCGTGTGTATTTGCCAATGGTGTGAGGAAATGTGTTCCAACTGTCGAAATACCCTTTTTCCAGCAGGTAATTATCGGGCAGGCTTTCGGTATAATCTTTTTCGGGCAAAAGAGTTACCCAGTTTTGGTAGCTATACCTTTCTCCGTAATTTTCCCTGTTAAAATCCTGTACCCAATCAGGAAAAGTACTGATGTAAAATGAACTAGAAATCATTCTTCCGTTTTCGGTGTCAAACCAGAATGCTCCGTTGGCGGCATGACCGGCTGCAAAAATTGCTGATTCACGGTTCATGGAAGCACTGAAAACCATCGATTTTCCCTGCGAAAATATTTTAAGATTGTCGGTTATGGTGTTGGAAAGAAGCTTTTTAGGTGAAGCATTTCCGTTTTTAGAATCTGAACCCACGGTAAAATAATAATCATCTGTTGTACATTCTGTCTCTTTACTGCGCAAACGGTCGTACCAGGTTTTTCCAATAATTCCGTGGATGGATGGATTGACGCCGGTAAAAAGTGTGGCTGTTCCGCTGGCGTAATTGTGGTAATGCTGGGTTAAATTTACATTGGAACAAACTGCTCCGCCTGCATATAATTTTTTAAACCCGTCAGGTTGAAACTTATTCCAGTAGCGTTGAATGTAGTCAGGGCGCATGTTTTCAACTACCAATCCAATCACCACTTTGGGTTTTTGCGCATTTATGTTGTAATTTGCAGGTGCCTGTGCAGTTGCTATTGCAATATAAAACAGGCAAAATATAGAAGAAAAAACTTTAATCATAATGCAATATTTTGGCCGGCTAAATTAACAAAGTCCGAGCTTAATTCAAACAAACGCAGAGTCAGCCAAAATATTTTTATGTATTTTTAAAGCCATTTTAAATTTAAAAACCAATAGAGATGAAGAAAAGCCTTGCAATAATTTTTTTCCTGTTTTTTACGTTGAATATTTTTTCACAAGAATTGTCTTACCGGATGGAGGAACTCACTGCTCCTGAATTTATTAGTGCAGTAGAAAAAAGTGCCAAGACGTGTATAATTCCCATAGGAGTTATGGAAAAACATGGCGCCCAATTGCCTTTGGGAACCGATTTGTACCTGGCACGCGAATATGCCTTGCGGGCGGCAGAACAGGAATACACTGTAGTTTTTCCCTGGTACTATTTCAGCCAAATTAACGAAGCCCGTCACCAACCCGGCACTATTTCCTACAGCCCGGAACTGATATGGAAAGTGTTGCAGGAAACACTTGATGAACTGAACCGCAACGGATTCGAGAAAATAATTCTGGTAAACGGACATGGCGGAAACAATGCCTTTCTAAATTATTTCGGAATGGCGCAGTTGTCGGAACCGCGCGATTACACGCTTTACTGGTTCAGGCCTGATCGGAGCCGCGAAATACGGGAAAAAGCTGAATCACTTACTCAACCCGATCGATTTGATTCACATGCCGGAAACAGCGAAACTTCTATGATGACCGCTGCACAACCTGATTTTACTCATTCTGAACGTTCAGGACAGCAATCGGGTGTTGACCAGGAACGAATGAAACATCTCGATTTTGTTTATACCGGAATCTGGTGGTACGCCAGTTTCCCGAATCATTATGGCGGCGATGGCGCCAAAGCCAATGCCGAAGCCGGCGAACTGTTGATAAATGAAACGGTTGACCAGTTGGTAAAAATGATTCGGCAGGTAAAATCCGATGAAGTGGTTCCTGAATTGCAGAAACAATTTTTTGAAGAATCAGAAAATCCGCTCAAAACGAAGCAATAGTTTTTTCTGAAAAAGATATTTTTGAACGTTTTTAAAAGGAAATTTTCTATTCAAAAAGAATGATTTCATTTTTCTTCTTCCACATATTCCAGAATATCGCCCGGTTGACAATCCAAAACTTTGCAAATTGCTTCGAGCGTACTGAAACGGATGGCTTTGGCTTTTCCTGTTTTCAAAATGGAAAGATTGGCCAGCGTGATATTCACTTTTTCGGAAAGTTCGTTCAGCGACATTTTTCGCTTTGCCATCATTACATCAAGGTTCACTACAATGGCCATGATTAAACTGTTAATTCGTTTTCTGATTGAATTTCCACACCCCGCCTGAAAATCTGAGAAACAACAAACATGAGCCCGGCCATAAATAGAAACTCGCTTGCATTCCAGTCATTTTGAAATCGTTCTGCCATTTCGCCCACCCATCCGGCGTATGTGCTTCCCACATATCCCAAAACTGAAATACTGAAAAGCAGGTAACTGATTTTTTCCAGTTTGTGCGTTAATTCCAGGGTAAAAAGACTTTCTATTTTAAACAATGAAATTATTCTGGCAACCCTGTACCAAACATTGGCTTTCAATATTAAAAGAGCCACCCAGGCTGCTACCAGAACACTGTATTTAAAAAAGTTGTGAATTCTCAATTCAAGCAGGTCGGACCCCATGTATAAGTTTTGGGCTCCTTCCGGATGAAAATAACTCACAACGTATGAAATAATATTAGCGCCAGCCTTCACAGCAAATCCGAAAAATGCTATCCATGCAATTATTTTCAATACAATCAAAACTTGTTCTGTTCTTGTTTGAGCTTTGAATTCCATATTTATGATATTTTAAAAATTGATTTGTTGCAAATATCAATAAAAATTTATTGAAAAACAATAAAAATAGTATGCTTTTCAATAATTATTTTTCCGAACCAATTTTTTTTAAGCTATTGCTTTATTATTCAGTGATTTCTATTTCAGACAAATTTATCCTTACTTTGCCGGAAAATTAGAAAGAAATGGGAAAGAAGCGCGTGAATGTGGTGACAATGGGATGTTCGAAAAACCTGGTGGATTCGGAGGTTTTGCTGAATCAGTTGCAAAGAGGGGATTTTGAAGTGGTGCACGATTCCAGCGAAACCGGTTTCGATGCGGTTTTTGTAAATACCTGCGGTTTTATCCACGACGCCAAACAGGAATCCATTGATATGATTCTGGATTATGTGGATGCCAAAAAACGGGGCGATATTGGAAAGCTGTACGTAATGGGTTGCCTCTCCGAACGTTATCAAAAAGATTTGGAAAAAGAAATTCCGGAAGTGGACCGCTATTTTGGCAAATTCGATTTGAAAGCCATGGTGGATGAACTCCAGGTGAACTATTATCCGGAATACATTTATGAGCGGAAAATAACCACACCTTCGCACTACGCTTATCTGAAAATTGCCGAAGGCTGCAACCGCTCCTGCGCGTTTTGTGCTATTCCTATGATGACCGGCCGGCATAAATCCCGCACTATTGAGAGTCTGGTGAAAGAAGCCCGGTACCTGGCTAAAAAAGGAGTAAAAGAAATCTTGCTTATAGCCCAGGAATTATCGTATTACGGTATTGATATTTACGGAAAAAACCGGTTGCCCGATTTGATTGACCAGATTTCGGAAATCGAAGGAATCGAGTGGATTCGGTTGCATTATTTGTATCCCACAAAATTTCCGTACGAGATTTTGCCGGTGATGCGCGAAAATCCGAAAGTGTGCAAATACCTCGATATGCCACTGCAGCACATCGCCAATCCGGTGCTGAAAAATATGTTGCGCCATGTTACCCGCGAAGAAACTGAAGCACTCATCAAAAGAATCAAAGAAGAAGTGCCCGGCGTTATTTTGCGCACCACGATGCTGGTGGGGTTTCCCGGTGAAACGGAAGCTGATTTTGAAGAGTTGAAACAATTTATTATCGACACAAAATTTGAACGGCTGGGCGTTTTTACCTATTCGCACGAAGAAAATACATACGCTGCAAAAAAATTTAAGGACAATGTTCCGGAGGACGTGAAACAGGCACGCGCTGATGAAATAATGGAAATTCAGCAGCAAATTTCGGCTGAGTTGAACCGGCAAAAAATCGGACAAATTTATCAGGTGATAATCGACCGGAAAGAAGATGATTATTACGTGGGACGGACAGAGTTTGATTCCCCCGAAGTGGACGGTGAGGTGCTTATTTCTTCCACTTCAGAATTGAAAAAAGGTGAATTTTACCGCGTAAAAATAACCGGCGCCGAAGATTACGATTTGTTCGGAGAATTGGTTTGAAACTAAAACACAGCACCGTCCTTTAGGGCGATGTTTCGATGTAATATAAAAGTCATAATTCCTGGCGAGTTTTACATTATTGATTGAATAACCGCATATATATGTAAAAGTAAATCTCCCGCTGATTGCGCAGATTTTCGCAGAAATCTATAAGAAATCAGCGTTTCTCTGCGGAATCTGCGGGAAACAAAAATGAAGATACATTCGCGCTGCCATTAACAGAAAACGAGGCTTTTAATATGAAAATTCTGAGAAATCTGGTTCTGTGTTAAAGCTTCTCCAACTCCATTTCATTAATTTCCTTTCCCCAGTTGGGCGAAATCGGAGTTGACGGCTGAAAACTTTCAAATTTTTCTTTTGCTATTTCAAAAATGGGTTTGGCCACGGCAGGCCCGCCGCCAAATTCGGGAGGCATGTTTAGTGTGGTGATGGCACGCAGAAAATACGGTCGTGGATTTTCGGGATTCAATTGGATCGCTTTGTCGAGCGCTTCATAAATTTTACCCATGTATTCCGGCCCTCTGGTCATCGGGTCAACCATAATCTTTCCGGGATACAAAAAGGCCTGCAGCGCAAAAAGTTCCGATTCTTCCGGGGCAATCTCAAATGCCTTGTCCAAAAACTGCTGCGCTTTGTCGAGGTACTGTTCTTTTTGGTTGACATCTTCAATTTCGAAACTGGTAACTACATAAGCATAAGCCGCATAATACAGGGGCAGCCACTCTGCGGTTTCGGTTTGGCTGATTCGTTCAAACGAATTGGCCACTGAAATGAAATCATCAGCCACAGAAGATTTATTCAGTTCATCTAATGCCTTTTGCATGGCTTTCTGGTACTGGCTTTCCTGACCTTGTGCCAGGAGGAAAAGAACTGTAAAAAGAATTGTAATTGTTGTTTTCATGATGTTGAAATTTTGGTTTATAACTGAAATGAAATTAAAAATACAGCCATTCGTTTTTGTGCAGGAGTAATGGGTTGTGCCTGGAAAATTCCTCTGTCATCTGGTGTTGCACTGTAGGTATAGCCAAATACATTGTTGAATCCCGGCAAATTATTAACCACAAGGTGCGCAACCGCCTGGGTGTTGAACAGATAGAATATACGGGTAAGTCCGATGCTTAAATCGTTGTATGTTTTGGTCCGGTCTGCCATAAATTCCGGGTTGTTGGGATTGAAATAGGGTCTTCCGCTGGCAAACGAGTACGTGCCCGAAACAAACGAGTTCAGTGGAAGTATAAACCGTTTGTAAACCACCGAAAAATTGTGTTCCGAAACATAGTGCGGGGTTGCCTGCTCCGGAAAATCGCGGTAATTCCGTTTTGCATCGGCCCACGAATAGGAAATCCAGTAATCGCTTTTGCCAAATTCCTTCTGGTTACGCCAGAACACATCAATTCCCCTGGCATATCCGCTGCCGGTGTTGGAGTAATTTCCCCGCTCCATCGAAAACTCTTCCTTAAATTTTACCAATTCTGAGTAGTCCTTGTAATACGCCTCAATTCGTAAGGTACGGGTATCTTTTCTGAACTGCCACGTTAAAATCGAATGGGTTGATTTTTCGGGCGACAATTCGGAGGAAAATTTCAGGTAATCGTCTGCCGGGTTTTGAAAAAATGCACCGTATGCAGCCGAAAGTTGGCTGTATTTCCCTGTTTTTACGGCTGCCGACAAACGCGGAACAGCATTGGTTTTATTGATGAGTGAATGGTGTTCGGCTCGCACTCCGGCCTTCAGGGCAAGGTGACGCGTGGCTTTCAGTTCCGACTCAATAAATGCCGCATACTGATTATTTGAAAATCCAAGCTGAAAAACTTCACCTGTTTTAATGTCTTGATTATAATCGTAAAACATATATTCTGCGCCTGTTTTGGTGGTCAGGTTTTTCAATGAAGTATTGGTTAAGGTGAATTTCGCCTGTTCGCTTTTTCTCGTGGTAAACAATTCATCTGCATCCGGACGAATTTTTTCCCAGTCGGTGTTAATAGCCACTCCCGTTTGAAACAGCCAGTTTTCGTTCAGCATTTCGTTCCAGGTGGTATTTATGTAAACGTTTTTGTTGTCCATGTTGATTTCCTGTAAGGTCGATTGCTGAAAATTGTTGTGCAGCAAACTGCTTGCATCGTAACTGAAACTCCCGAAGGTTTTAAGCATCCCGGTTTCACTCGTTTTTTGCCGGAACATCAATGTTGAACTAGCAATAACCGGATCTTTCACCCATTCAATATTTTGTTTGATAATCCGGTTGCTGATACCGGTGTGCAGGAATTCGCCGTTAAGTGCCAGCGACGCATTGTCCCACCGTTTGGCATGGGAGCCCTGAAGTCCGACCGATAAAAGCGAAATGCTTGATTTGGATTCCGGTTCAAGCGCAGTGGTATTCAGCGAAACGATGGATGACAAAGCCTGACCGAATTCCGCAGAATACCCACCGGTACTGAATACCGAACCGTTAAACAGAATAGGTGAAAAACGCCCGCGCGAAGGCAAATCGGGCATTTTTGAGAAATAGGGGGTATTAATCAGCATGCCGTCCATAAAAGTTTTGGTTTCGTAACTTTCGCCGCCACGCACAAACAGCCGGCCTTCTTCGCCTACTTTATGCGAACCGGGCAATGTGCCAAACGCACCGAAAATATCTCCGTTTGCACCGGCTGTAAGTGCAATGTCCATTGGTTTTAAAATCACCGACTTCTTTTTGTCGCTGGCCTCAAATGTTCCCGCGTTTATGGTCACCTCGTTCAGTTCATTGATTTCCTCCACCAATACGATTTTCAGGTTGGAAATGTTTGAAGAGAGTTTTAATGGAACAGCCTGTGTTTCAAATCCAACGCAACTGGCTATCAACGTTTGTTCTCCTGCGGGTTCGGTAGTGAAACTGAAAATACCAAGTGAGTCGGTTGTTGAACCGTCGTAAGTTCCCTGGATGAAAATATTGACCCCGGTAGCTGGTTCTCCTGATTTGGTTGTTACAGTTCCCGAAATTTTTATTTGTGCCTGTGCAAAAAGGAATAAAAACTGGAACAGAATTAAAAATGCTGGTTTCATGATTTCAAGTTTTTTGTTTTTTTTGTTTTCATGAACCAAATATCCGGGAGATTTTTTTCAGGGTGAAATTTTAAAATACAGGTGGTTAAAATTTATGTATGAACGGGAACTATGCGAACATGAACCGGAAATTTCCATTCCATAAAAATTCGACCTTCCTGAGTTCGTTTTTGTGAGAGGGTGATGAAAAAATGTTGTTTTAGGGTTGCATAATCCGGTGGTCAGGGGTTCAAAAAATTATTTCCCGAAAACATAAATTATTGAAAGTTGCTGCGATTGGTCCAAATCGTTCCAATCGATGAGGTGAAATGAAAGGTTGAACCGGCCTTTTACTTTTTCGTGGTTAATAAAATACCAGATGGCATCGGTGCGCCAGTAGTTTTTTTGCCTGTAAAACCGGTCACCGTCTTTAAACCGGTGACCATCTCCCGAGTGCAAAACCGATTTCACACCAAAATTTTTATACCGTCCCTGCGCTTCTGCAAACAAGCTGGCTGCGTTCACAAAACCGCCGGTTACACTGCGTTCGCGAAAAGACGAACCCAAAACACCTGCCTTAATTAAACCGTTTAAATGTGAATTTTCGGAAGTACGGATTCCTGCCTGAAGCGCATAACCGAGATAATCTTTTATATGATCTCCTGGGATATCGATTCCCGGGCCGGCATCGTGAAACATGAGCAGGTAGTTTTGCAGGAACAGGTTTTCATAAAAAATTTCGCCGGAAAAACCTGCCGTAAAATTTTCGCGTTTGATGTCGGTCTGGCGGCTTACCCAGTCCACAAATCCATTTTGATGTCCCCAGTCCCAGCGCACCTCACCAAACATTCCTTCAATGTTGGGGCGGTAATACAATAATGTATCGGTCATCATGACCAACGGAAAATCGATTCGTCCGCGTCTCGGAAAAGCGCCAAACAGAAAGTCCTTTTGTTCATCGGAATAGTTGTAATAAAGTGTCATTCTGGGTTTGTGGTAATCCATGTCGCTGCCAAATTCAAGCAAATGACTTAAACCGCCTCTTATTCGGTGATTTTCGATTTCTATTCCAACTTCAAAAGCGCCTCTGCTTCCCAAAATGGTTTGCGGTAAAGCTTTTCCGCTGAAATATTCGCGGTTATCGCCAATTCCCTCAAACAAAACCTGGTATTCAAAATTCTGTGTAAAACCCAAAAGCGGGATGAGCGTGAAAATCAAAAAAAGCAGTTTCTTCATTCCAATAGTTTTTCACAAGCGAAAGTAATAAATCATTTGTTAACCCGGTAAATTAAGGCTATTCGATTAATTCTTTTTATTTTCGGGTCAAATTAAAATTGAAAATTATGGCCGTTTTAAAATTTGACGAAGTTCCCTACGAAAAAGTAAAAGAAGGACTTCAGCGAAAAATTATTCATACCGAAAATTTAATGTGTGTGTTAATCGATTTTACCAACGGGCCCTGGGCCGAACCCGAGCCGCCACACTCACATCCGCATGAGCAAACTTCGTATGTGGCAGAAGGCGAAATTATTTTTTACTGCGAAGACGAATCCGACCAACATATAAAAGCCGGCGATATGTACGCCGTTCCGCCCAATAAAAAGCATACGGTGAAGTTGCTCACAAAAAACGTACGGTTGATTGACAGTTTTACGCCGTTGCGGGAGGATTTTTTGAAGAAGTAGGAACGGGAAGCCAGATGTTGGAAGACGGAAGATAGAAGCACGAAGCGGGAAGCCCGAAGTCAGTGGACAAATGATCGGTGACCAGTGACAGATGACCGATAGAAACCCGGAACCTGCAATCTGGAACCTGGAACAAACTTCCAACTAAAAGTTGTAAACGAGTGTTACACCTTTTTGGTTTTGGAACTGAAATGGAAAAATATCGAATCGTTTCAGGTGCTCGTTGTCCCATTTGTACTGGTGGGTGAGGTAAACCAGTTCAGTGGATAGAATCCCGATTCCGGCGCCCATCAACACATCCGAAATCCAGTGCGCACTTTTGGCTACCCGCATGTACCCAACTGTTGCAGCAGCAGAATAGGCGCCAACAGAGTACCAGGGGCTTAATTCACCAAATTCCTTGTGCATAAAATGGGCAAACATAAAAGCTTTGGATGTGTGGCCCGACGGGAAAGAACGCACTCCTCCGTTGGGTCGAGGTTCGTTAATCCAGTATTTCAGTCGGTCGGTGATTAATCCATTCAGTAAAAAACTTTTTACCATGATGGCTGTGCTGTTTCCAAAATTGTTTATTCCTTTAATTCCAGCAGCGTTGAATGCATAAACAGCCGCTCCCGGAGCATATTGCAGGTAATCGTCCACCTTCCCGTGGTACGACAGGTTTTCCTCCACAAAATTGCGCACATTGCTTTTTGTTTCTGACGAAAAATGCAAAGCCGTTCCTGTTGACATCAAAAGGATAGGGGCAATCCATGGTTTCAGCCCACGTTTTTTATCGGGATAACGAAAATTCAGACGATGGATGGAATCCTCATGGAAGCGATAATAATTTGAATTAGAGAAGAAAAGAGGATTATTTAAGAAAAGGTTCTTCTCAGGTACTTTTTCGCTAACAGGCGGTTTTGAAAAAAGAGGATTGGAAATACCAAAAATCAGGAATTGAAGGACGATTGAAATTTTTAGTAACGGCAATTTCACTTTATCCTGAAATAGTTTTTATAAACTGAATGGAGCGCTGGTTAAACGCATCAGGCTGATCGATGTTACACACATGGCCACTGTTTCTTATCACCTCAAGTTTCGAATTGAAATGTTTTTTCACCAAATCGGAAACCATGGGCAAAAACATGTGATCGCGGTCGCCCATAAGGTAAAGTACCGGTGCCGAAGCTTCTTTTACAAGAAATTCTTTCAGGTTGACCCGGATTTCATCCGACATCCGCAGCCACTTTTTAAACTCTTTATCGCCCAACCGTATGGCTTCATTTATAAAAAGTTTCCGGGATTTTGCATGTTTTTTAGACGGAATTAAAATCCATGCATTTAACCTGTAAAGCCACATGTAAGGCAAAATGGAATTGAGCAGTTTCGCGGTGTTTACCAAAACATTAATTCTTTTATTGAATTGCACCACAGCGCCTCCCAAAATAATGGATTCTGCCCTGCCCGGCGCAAGCTTGTCTATTGAACGGATGATGATACATCCAAGCGAAATACCAACAAAATGAGCTTTTTCAATTTTCAGGTGGTCCATGGTTTTAACCACGTCAAGCGCAATCTCATCGAAACGGTACATCTCTTCTTTGGAATAATGTGCTTTTGATTTTCCGTGGCCACGCAAATCAACCAAAAGCACATTAAAATGCTTTTTAAAATCGCGCAGTTGCCTGAACCAAACCACATTGCTGCCTCCCGCACCATGTACAAAAACCACCCAGGTTTTTGAGGATTTATGACTGAATATTTTGTGATACAACATCGGGCTAAATTTATACAATTATATATTAACTGCCAACTGCCTGATTTGTTGAAAAAAATTCATCCTGACATGCAACTGTCAGGATGAATTCTTCGGTTTTTGTTTATTAATGTTTTAAATATCAGAATATTCTGTTGGATGCAACAATTGAATTACCGAATGAGATACAGTGTTTTTGTATTTTTCCAGTGCCTTCATGGTTTCCCATTCCGGATGGGTTCTGAATGTATTCCAGTGCTCGTCGTGCGACTTCATATCAGAAAAAGTGGTCATATACATTAAATTTGGCATGGTGTTTCCCGAAATAACTTCGCCGTAAAAAACAGCCTGAAAATCGAGCCTTTCAAACAAATCAATTTCACCACCTTCGTTAAACATTTCCACCTTTTTGCGGTAATATTGTTCTGTTGGGCCTTCATAACTACGCAGTTCATAAATTCTTTCCGAAGGCGGTGTTTTATGTTTTGGAATGCCAAATTCGGGCATTTCACTAAACGCTTTTAACAGAACTGATTCAATCCTCTGGTAGGGAGGATTGTCGTGCAGAGCGTTGATGTACTCCGCTCCACCTGCCTGATATTGTGTGTCTTTCGCCAGTTTTGATTCAATTTTTTCCAGGTCATCAAGTTTTTTCATAGGAATAAACACAATGATTTTTTTTCCGGCTTCGTCGCTGCTTCCAACGGGTTTAAAAACGCCAACTTTTTTTATGCCGGCGCGGTGCAATGCAGGAAGGTACGCATTCTTCAGGTAGTTTTCAACCCTCATTTCCTGTGCTTTGTCTTTCAGGTTGTAAATTTTTAGTTGATAATAATCCCGTGCAGAAAGCTGGAACGAAAAAATAACCAGAAGAACAATTAATAAAGTTCCCGTCAAATAATTTTTTTGCGATTTCATATTCATGTAATTTTTTTGGATTATTTAGTTTTTACCGGGATAAACCGGACTCACCCACTCTTCTTTGGGAAGATATTTACTGCCACTTGCCCATTTAACACCCCGCACCAAAATTTCCATGGCTTCCGGCACATCAAAATCTTTGGCAACATGGCCAACAGACAGATAAAAAACACGCCCTTTTCCGTAGGTTTTTTTCCAAACCACAGGAATAACAGCTCTGTCTATCCAATCGTTATGATCGGCATTAAACGTAGTGGTTGCCAGTACTTTTACATTGGGATCCACGTGCATGTAGTATTGTTCTGAATGCATTTTAAAATCCTTTATCCCTTTGGTAATCGGATCCTTTTTATCTGTAATTTCCACGGTGTAATCAATAATACCACCGGGGTGGGCTACCCATTGGCCGCCAACCATGTATTGGTATTCTGTATTTTCGCGAAAAGAATCACCCAACCCGCCATGAACTCCTGCTAAACCAGTTCCGTTTTTAACAGCTTCAAGCAATCCTTTTTCCTGTTCTTTGGAAATTTTTCCCATCGTCCATGCCTGAATAATCAAATCAACTGACGACATCAACTCCTTGTTTGTATAAACCCCAAGCGAATCAGAAACAGTAATGATCGCTCCTTCTTTTTCAAGAAGTGGTTTTAGTTTATATGTAACCTGTTTAGGTTCGTGGCCTTCCCAGCCACCCCAAACCATAAGAATTTTTTTTCCTTTTAACGAAGGCAGTTCATCGGGTGGGGCAACGGCGAAGGCCGGTTTCATGTTCAATACAAAAAGAGTGACAATTAAAAACAGTGCAAGTTTTCCTGAAAACGAATTTGTTATCATCTTAATACGGTTTATTTAATTTATTCAGAAAGGTAAAAATAACAATTGTTTTTACTATTCTGCCATAACTTTTTTGAAAAACTTTCCCTGGCGTGACGGGGTAAAATTCCAATCGGTGATTAGTGTTGGCGGCCAGTTTGGATCGAAGCACCAGAGTGTAAATGAAATTCCTTTTTTATCGAAATAATTCATAATGGCTTCTCCATACGATTCATCTGAAATACAAGGAATATGCGCTCCCCGTTCATCAGGTCCCATAAAACCGAACTCTGTAGCCATAATGGGATAATGGTCTGCCACATTACCCCAGTCTTTTTCCCACTGTGGCTCCCAGGGTTTTTCTCGTTTTTGCGGGTAAGGATGTGTAACATAAGCTACATTTTTCCGGTTTACCGGGTTTTCAACCACTTCATCCAAAAAATAACCCCAGTTCATGCCGGCCACAAGATAAACTTTCTGATCGTCAACTTTATTAATTTCATCAATCAGTTTTTCCATGGTTGGTCTCCAGGTAGCCCAGGAAAGTTCACCCAATTCGCCTCCCTGAGAAGTTGGTTCGTTGTAAAGTTCAAAAAAAGCGACTGTAGAATTTCCTTTATAACGCTCTGCTACTGTTTTCCAGAATTTTACCGTTTCTTCCCAAGAAGTATTATAAATCGGACGGAACCATTTTTCGGTGTTGAGGTTTCCAATGGAATGCCAGTCGATGATGACGTACATTCCCAATTCAGTGGCCCATTCAATGCCTTTGTCCATTAGTTCGAAATAGGCATCCCAGCCCCGTTCGTTTATGCGCGGCGGATGAACGGCAAACCTTACTGCGTTGCAATTCCAGTTTTTTGCTTCCTGGAAATACCGGCGGTTCCACTGGCCATCTTTTTCCAATTTGTCGGGGTCGGAAAAACTAACTCCTTTAAAACGGATTACTTCGCCCGATTCGGAGACAAAGTTCTTTCCTTCAACACTGATTTTCGGTAAGTTTTTACCGCTGCCTACCGTTGATAAGAAGATAAACGCAGCCAGAAAAGAAAAATAAAAAATGGTTTTCATTGGTATCAGATTTAAATAAAATTGGGGGCAAGTTAATCAACCTGTCCCCAATTTTATATAACGAATGCTTCAAACTTTAACGGTAATCATTCAAACTAAAGTTTTATTGATTCCAAACCTTGCTCAATGCCTTAAAACTATTGGCTGAGTTGTCTATTCTGTCCGGATTAGCCGTTCCATTGTAGCTGTCCATAAAATTTCTGGTGGAACCCCAAACGGTTTGCAGCATGCCCAGGTAGCGGGGTTTCATTTCTCTGGTGGCTGAATCGATAAACAGCCGCATCATTTTTTCCTGTTCCAGGGCAACTTCCGGGGTTCGCCATGGGCAGGTAAGAACGTTTAATCCTTTTGATGCAAATAAAAAGGCAGTGGGGTCGGGGCGTTCGTAATGCCAGTCGCAAATTACCACATCTTTGGGAATCAAATCGATGGCGCGGTGGGTGTTGTTGTAACTGCCTTCCCAAAGCCCGACTCCGGTGGTTTTTCCGTCAATCAGGCGGTCGCCCCACATCCATAGTTCCGCACCTGATTTTGCCAGGTGATCCCTGATTTTTGTGACTTCCCCGGCAAAAAGTTCGGCTTTATCATGCCCGTAGCAACGCGGGCAATCTTCGTGGCCAATGTAAAAAACTTCATCGAGTCCGGCATGGAATGCATCGGTTTCAAAAACTTCCACTATTTCATCAACCAAAGCGAAAACTACATGGTGCACTTCGGGATGCAGCGGGCAATAACTTTTGCAATACAATCCATCAGAATTCGGCCATTCGTACTCGCCGGGAGCGGGAAGTTTAATATTTGGGGTTTCGTCAAATTGCGGATAAACTTCCAGCAATTTCCCGAGTGTGCTGTGCCACGACTGATGCCCCAACAGGTTAATTTGTGGAATAATTCGGATGTTGTTTGCGCGGCAAACTTCAACAAGCATTTTTACATCTTTTTTCGTTAATGGGTTGTTTCCGCGAAGTTCGGGATGCGATTCGTATTCGTATCCCCAGTCCACTCTTAAAATAAGCAGGTTAAGACCGGAAGGCGCCAGTTCATTTTCAATGAAACCGGCAAATTCATCCACCTGGTTTGGCGGAGGTGCAGCAATGCACAGTCCACGCACTGGATAAGGAGTTTCGGCAATAATTTGAAAGGAGGCGAAAAATAAGAGGATGAATAAAAACAACACTGATTTCATACTATTAAAATTGTTTGATTTCTAAGGTATAGTATGGAACTCACATGTATTTTAATTATTCTCTTGGGTGTAAATATTTTACATGCTCGTTTCATAGTTTGAATAATTAATTAAAAAAAGAGGCTGCCGGTTAGTTAATGGCAGCCTCTTTTTTATCTATAGAATTTTAATAATTCGTATAATCCCATTTTCCACGGTAAGGCCGGGTAAGCATCATATTTGCCCATTCATCGCCGGTGAATTTTTCTGCTTTCGGATCCCACAGCAGGGGCCGTTGCAATTCATAGGCAATATTTGTGACATTACAAACAGAAGCTGTCCGATGACCGGTTTCAACATCTGAAACTGGTTTTGTACGTTTCTTTATAGCATCAACCCAGTCCTGGTAATGATTGTCGCTGAAATAAACCCTTTTGTCAGTAGATTTTAAATCAGCCTTTGCCAGTTTTTCATTGGGGAAGGTACGTAAAAATCCGCGGCTCACTTCAATTTTTCCTTCAGTTCCGATAAACTGAACGGCATTTCCATCGTCTTTGCCACCCCACAATTTATGATTTACACGAACTCCGTTTTCATAAACCATAGTCAGGCCATGAGTTTGTGCAGGTTCAGAAGGAGGCAGGAATCTCACCGGGCCCGATTCATCCATTCCGAGTGCCCATTGTGAAATGTCGAACATGTGTGCGCCCCAGTCGGTAATCAAACCGCCGCCGAAATCGCGGTAACCACGCCACCATGCCCAGGGACCGTCCACATCTAGCGGTGCCAAATCTTCATGATATCCGCGGTACAATGAAGGGCCTATCCATTCGTTCCAGTCCAAACCTTCAGGCACTGGTTGTGTTGGTAAATCGCATTGTTTCACCGGTTCCCCAACACTTACATTCACTTCGGTAATTTCACCGATGTAGCCGTTCCGCACCAGTTCTACTGCATGGCGGAAATCGCGCCATGAGCGCTGCATATTTCCGGTTTGAAAAACGCGGTCGTATTTGCGGGCGGCATTTACCATGGCACGACCTTCGGCTACGGTAAGTGCCAGAGGTTTTTCACAATAAATGTCTTTCCCTGCTTTGGCGGCGTCAACCGCAATTTGGGCGTGCCAGTGGTCGGGAGTTACAATAACTACGGCATCCACATCGCTGCGTTCCAGTAACTCACGGTAGTAGTGGTAAGGCTCTACTTTTACATTCAGGTTTTTGTTTGAATTGTTTTTGTTGGCCGCCTGCACAAAGGTATCCAGCTTACTTTTAAAAACATCGCAAGCTGCAACAACAACTGTTTCCTTGCATTTTCCAATGCCATTTAACAACGTGGGAACTTGTTTCCCGGTACCTATGTAACCCAGGTTAATGCGGTCGTTTGCAGCAACAAATCCTTTTCCACCCATAACATGGCGTGGAATAATTGTTACTGCTGCAGCACCGGCTGCTGCTTTTCCAATGAAATTTCTACGGTTCATTTTATTCATTCTAAAAGATTTAATTGATTTAAAAATAGATATTAACTTTTATTGTATTCATTTTTCTGATGTACAAACTTAAAAATTATTCTGAATCAGGATTTTTTGCGCACCTGAATCCGGTATTAAAAAGTGATGTTTCGTGCGAGTTCATGGAGCGACCGCTAACCGAGAAACTGTTTTCTCCGTTTTGGTCGAAAAAGAATGAACCTCCGCGAATGACTTTTACATTCGGATCACTTCTATACGGTTCAGTGTTTCCCGGATATGGTTTGTAGGTATCGGCGCACCATTGCCAAACGTTTCCGCCCATATCGGTTAATCCGGCCTCGTTTTCTCCAAAAGCCCCAACCGGCGACGTGAACAGGTAACCATCCTTTGTATCGGGCGCATTAATTTCTCCCTGCCAGGTGTTTCCGAAAAATTGCCCGTTTACCGAAACCTCGTTTCCCCAACTGAATTTTTCACCCGAATTTTTTCCGCTGCGTGCGGCATATTCCCATTCGGCTTCGGTGGGCAACCTTTTGCCTGCCCATTCGACATAAGCTGCGGCATCGTTCCAACTCACATGGGTTGCAGGGTGATTATCTTCTGCATCGGGGCCTGACGGTCCGAACGGTTTGCTCCAGTTGGCACCCGGCAAAAGCTCCCAGGTTTGTTTTTCGAGGTTAAAAATGCCTGAATCTCCAAACTTTTCGGCTTCGGTTTTAAATCCGGTTGCCTCGACAAAAGCCCGAAATTGTTTTACTGTTACCGGAGATTTATCCATATAAAAAGATTCGATTTTTACTTCGTGAACCGGTTTTTCGTTGGGAAGCCCGGTTTCGGAACCCATAAAGAAAGTGCCGTCCTCAAACCGGACCATTTCGCCGGTATTTTGTGAAATCTGTTCTTTTTTGGAGGAAAGCCCCTCACCGGATTCAAACGGAGGCGTTTCAGTTTCTTTTACTTCTTTTTTTTCATCTCCCTCTTTTTGTGATTTACTGCCAGTGCAGGAAGCGAAAACCAATAAAAATGATAGTAAAACCAGTTTGTTCATGCTGAAAAATTAGAAATGTAAAAATGGGTGTTTTTATTTTTTGATCAAAATGAAAAGTATTTTTTGTGAAAATTTATGATTCGAATATCATTTTTACCTTTTGGAAACAAATTTTATTTTCCAATTGTTACTTTTATCAAAATTAATTAGGGGTGCAGTTCTCATATTACGCAGTTAATTTTGTATAATACCTTTCAGAAAATTCATTCCAAAATCCTTTCCACCTGTTGGATTTTACGACTGTTC